>CBDUCX010000079.1:0-17638 GCA_965365755.1 uncultured Pleurocapsa sp. | reverse complement strand
TCATGGCAGAATTCAGCTTAGAAGAAGAACCCGCAACTATTACTGAATCAGATGAAGTAATTGAAGAGTTTATCGCCGAAGACGAACCTAGAACAGAATTTAATCTAGAGAGTATTTCGGAGGTTAGTTCGCAATCTGAGGAGTTCAGTTTAGAAGAAACACCTTTTGCTGAATCTGAGTCTGAGGATGCTATGGCAGAATTCAGCTTAGAACAAGAGCCTGCAATCATTGCCGAATCAGATGAGGTAATGGAAGAGTTGATTGCCGAATCAGAACCTGACGAAGAATTCAGTCTAGAGAGCATTTCGGAGGTTAGTTCGGAATCTGAGGAGTTCAGTTTAGAACAAGAGCCTGTAATCATGGACGAATCAGATGATTTTGAAAAAGTATTCGGTTTTGAAGAAATTCCCTCAGTTGAATCAAAGTCTGATGATTTTATCGAAAGTTTAGATGATGACAATGAATCTACTGAAGAACTTAACTTTGAAGAAGCATTGGCGACTGATTCTGCAACGTCCGATTTTCAGATTGAAGATGTCGATGAAGACTTGGATGAACTAAGTTCTCTCGATGCTGTTGACAAAAAGCTGGATGAATTAACTCAAATTTCTGATGAATCATTAGGAGAATTGAACGATTTATTGGATTCTGTCCAAAAAATTGAGTTGGAAGAGGAGCAAAAACTCGATGAAATTTATCAAGATTGATATGACTGAAGATTAGCTGTACTTCCATCAGTGGAAATTATTTTGAGACCTAGATTTTTTCTAGGTCTTTTTTTGGCGATTATCCAGATCTACAGCCTGATATTAGTTAACAATTCAAAGATCAAGAATTGTTGAATCTCCCATCTGCAAACCGAGGGATTCCCATATAAACTCTTATCTAGATACACAGTAAAATACCACGTATCCCCGACAGACCGCCGTCACTGGGCGGTTTAATTTAACGTTAACGGGCGCACCGACCGCAAACGGATCTAAATTCTATTTAACTTTTTTTGGCTGTGTTTTCAGCTTGAACCTACTAGCCGCGTCACCATTACAATTTTTAGGGCGATATTTGTTCCGACGATCTAAGATTGGGGAAGCCAATCCCTGTAATTTTTAATGCGCTTTACCGCTACCTAAAATTCTACAACGATTCTTTCTGGTTATTTCACTAAGGTTGCATTAAATTTGTCTGTCTAAAATGTTAAGTTCGATCCATCCTGTCGGCAGAGCCGAGGGTCTTCTCTCACAAAAAGATAAACTAGACATTACACATTAGCAAGAATTAAACATAGAACCAACAGCAATGGGAACTGAACAAATTACTCTCCTCTCCAGCAGAGAAATTGAGAAAATGCGTAGAGCAGGAGCTTTAGCAGCGCAACTACTGAATTTTCTTGAGCCAATGGTGCGACCTGGGGTAAGTACCTTAGAAATTAATAATGCAGCCGAAAAATGGACGCAAGAAAAGGGAGCTGTTAGCGCACCCTTAGGATATGGGCCAAAAGATAATCCTTTTACTGCTTCTGTTTGTACTAGCGTCAATGAAGTGATTTGTCATGGCATTCCCAACGCCAAGCAGATACTAAAAAACGGAGACATTATCAATATAGACGTGACTCCAATTGTAGATGGATACCATGGAGATACTTCTAAAACCTTCTTTGTCGGAGAGCCTTCGCCAAAAGCGAGGAAGTTAGTCGAGGTTACTGAGGAGTGTTTAAGAAGAGGAATTGCAGCGGTTAGACCAGGTGCCAGAATCAACGATATTGGCGCGGCAATCCAAGAATATGCTGAACAACAAGGTTTCTCTGTAGTTAGGGATTTTGTCGGACATGGAGTTAGTCATATTTTTCATACTGCACCTCAAATTCCACACTACTATGATCCCAAGCAAAAAAGAAAAATCAAACCAGGAATGGTGTTTACTATTGAGCCGATGATTAACGAAGGGACTTGGGAAGCTGTGATGTTAGATGACGGGTGGACTGCTATTACCAAAGATGGCAAGCTTTCTGCTCAGTTTGAGCATACTATTGCCGTAACTAAAGATGGAGTAGATATTCTAACTTTGCCTAATTAGTATTCTGAACGTCGAATATTAAAACAACACCAGTCCTTCCTCTTCCATAGTGCGGCAACAGTCCATCCTTGGTGTTCAACGACATCGGCAATTTGATCGGCTTGAGTAAGTAAAATTCCGCTGAGAATAGCCCAGCTTTTTTCATGAGTAATTTGATTAAACTGGGGAAACAGTTCCACAATGGTATCAGCCAGAATATTGCAGATAATGCCATCAAAAATTACTTTTTCTTCCATTAGCTTTTCGATGCTACCATCTCGGACAACTATAGTATCGCGATTGACTTGGTTCAGTTGACAGTTAGTCCGACAGGTTTTAATGGCTAAAGCATCGGTATCTACTGCATAAACTTTTTTGGCTCCTAGTAAAATAGAGCCTAAAGATAAAATTCCTGAACCACAGCCAATATCTGCCAGGGTTTGATTTTCGGCGTTTTCAGACAGTCGCATCTCTAAAGATTCAAGACATAACTGAGTTGTGGGATGGGTTCCTGTGCCAAAAGCTGCCCCGGGATCAAGGCGCAGCAGTAGTTTATCAGATTCTGCGGGAGGAGTTTCCCAAGCAGGATAGATTAAAAAGCGATCGCCGATCTCCATTGGCTTCCAATAGTCTTTCCAACTACCCGCCCAGTCCTCTTCGTCGATTAAGTTCCATTGTGCTTCAGGGATTGACACCTCTAATAGCTTGGCATCTTGTTCTAGCCACAGAGATAGAGCAGCTAAATCCAGCAATTGAGTGTCTATTTCGGGAATATAAGTTTTGATCAAGATCTGTTTGTCGTTTGATTCAGATTCTAGATATTGCTCCTCATCTAAAACTTTGACTTCGGTAGCCGTCCCCGAACAACCAAATTTTTCGAGTCGCCAAAAGACTGATTCTTCCAGAACTGGCTCGCACTTTATGACGATCTCCCACCAACGATTAGACATGAATTTTTTTAGGTTATGAGCTTGGTAAAAATTATCTAAGAACCATAATGGTTTTTCTTGCGCCGCGATCGCTTGGTTTGTTGAGTTGATTCATTAGTTTAGTTTTTTACGAATAAACTGGAATCACAACACATACTTTCACGAAGTCATAGAAAGTACCGTCATTTTAGAACGGTTTCCCCCTGACCACTTTATGTCAAGATTTTAGCTTTATCCACTATTTACTTTGTTCTAGTAGTAGTTTGCCCAATATGCCTTTGAAACTTAGCTTTTTTATTGATCTAGAAAGGTCAACTTAATTCTTTTAATAGTTGATCAATAAATACAAAGTCGGCGAAGATATTCACGAAGTCAGAGGAAAACCCATCATTTTAGGATGAGGTTTCTCTGACTAACTTTGTATTTATCAATAAAGCACTTCTTTAGATTCTGTGATGAACAGATAACAGGATCAAATACTTGGCTTCTATAGGGATAACTTGACAGTATAGGCATCTCTAATGCCATCTACCTTAGTAATTTCCTGTAGAATTCCTTCAGGTAAAGGATCGTCCAGACTAAGTACCATAACTGCCTCCCCTCTGACGATTTTGCGCCCAACCTGCATGCTGGCAATATTTACGTTGTAGCTTCCCAACAAAGAACCAATCTTACCGATAAGTCCTGGCATATCTCGATGTAAGGTAAACAGCATGTGGTCGTTAGGAGGAACATTGATTGGAAACTCATCCAAATTAGTGATTCTGATTTCTCCTGCACTTAGCAATGCCCCAGTCACCGAATGTTTGCCATTAGCTCCCTGAGCTTCTATTTGTAATGAACCCCCGGAATAATCGCGGGTCGAGCTATCTTTGGTTTCAATTACTCTAATGCCTCTTTCTTGGGCTTCAATTGCTGCATTGACATAATTGACTCTTTCTCGCAATGCTTGTGATAACAAACCTTTCAGCGCAGCAACAATAATCGGTTGACTATCATTATTGGCTAATTCTCCCTGCAAACGAATATTTAATTGATCAATCCTGCCTCCTGCCAATTGACCAGCCATCGTACCTAAGGTTTCCGCCAGTCTCAAATATGGTCGGAGTTGTTCCATGACATCAGGATTTAGACCAGGGATATTGACCGCAGAGCGGGCTGGAAGTCCCAATAAAACATCTCTGATTTGTTCCGCTACATCAGTTGCTACATTGACCTGAGCTTCGGCTGTAGAAGCTCCTAAGTGCGGAGTCAAAACTAGATTAGAATCGATCTTAGTTAAAGGTGATTCTCCTAAAGGTTCACTATCATAAACGTCCAGTGCTGCACCGCCAATTTTTTCTGCTTGTAGTGCCTCTGCTAATGCTGCTTCGTCAATAATGCCACCACGAGCGCAGTTAATAATTCTGACATGAGGCTTCATTTTAGAGAGTGCTTCAGCATCAATTAAGTTAGCTGTCTCTGGTGTTTTAGGGATGTGTAGGGTAATGTAGTCTGCTTCTTTAAATAATAAGTCGAGATCTACTAGGCTACAGCCCAATGTTTCTGCTCTTTCCGCCGAGATAAAGGGATCATAAGCTAATAACTTCATCTCCATGGCTCTAGCTACCTTGGCAACATGGGCGCCAATTTTACCTAAACCCACTACACCTAAAGTTTTCTTATATACTTCATTACCAACGAACTTTTTACGTTCCCACTTGCCACTTTTGACAGATTGGTTCGCATTAGGAATCTGACGAGATAAAGCGAGCATCATCGCCAAAGCATGTTCCGCCGCAGCAATAGTATTTCCTTCGGGGGAGTTAACCACGACAATACCATGACGAGTAGCAGCACGAACGTCAATGTTGTCTACTCCAACTCCTGCTCGTCCAATGATTTTAAGGTTCGTACCAGCTTCAATCACTTCCGCTGTAACTTGAGTACCCGATCGCAGCATTAAAGCATCATATTCGGGAATTATTTTGATCAGTTCTTCTAGAGGTAGCTTGGTTTTTACATCTACCTCTGCTACTTGAGAGATGATATCGATACCAGCTTGATCGATAGGATCGGAGACGAGAACTTTTGCCATAGTCATGAATTGTTGTCTAATTCCCTTGAGTCTTATTTTTCTATCCGTAAGCTTGATCTACGTTGATCAACCTAATTTAATTCTTCACTGGTGACATCAGCGTTGCTTGTTTATTTCAACTAGTTGTCGTCAACAAACATATGAGTTACAAGCTTCATAAATAAAGGCTAATAGCTTACAGCTAATTGCGGAGCAATTTAAATCAGCGCAGTAAATTATTTTAAAGGTAAAAGTAACTTGAATCTTCTAATCGTTAAAAAGATTTCGGATTTATATTTTGTTTCTTCAACAACCTACGGAGAGCGATCGCTGTTCAATCAGCTTCATAAAAAATACGAGAAGTGTCACACTCTAGCTAATTATTGATAAATTATGAAAAAATTGTCTAATTACTAAGTTTATGAAACTATTAATCAATTATTTGATAGCAATCTGCCTAAATCTTCTATTTTGTGGCGTAAGCTAAGGAGGATTTTCTGCCACCACACTGCTGCTGAGGTTTTTTGCTCTGGTGTTTTGATTGGTTCTGTTTGAGGAATGGCAATAGGGATTTCATTTTTGGTTGTAGCTGCTGATTCTGGTTGAGATATTTCACTTGCTGGTATTGGCTCAGGCGAATCTAAATTGTCTTCGGTGATTGTGTTTATTTCTTTTGATTCAGTCGATTCTACGGCTTTAATTTCTTCTTCTGTATCTTTTGGATTAACGCTGTTGATTTCTGTTACTGAACTATCTTCGATTGTCTCTATAACTTCATCTATGGTTTTAGTTTCTGGTGCTGGAGTTATTACAGGTTGTTCTGATGGTTCAGTTTGAATTTGCTCAATATCGCTGTTTGAAGTCGAGCTTAAATTACTTTTTTCTTCGGTAATTGCGCTCTCTATTTCTGTATTTTCCTCAGACTCTTTGCTTTCTGTATGATCTTCTACAGTAGGCTCGATATTATTGACTGACTCTTCAGCGTTAATCGTAGGTTCAGGCTCTACTTTTACACTAGGCTCAATAATTTCTGGTGTTTCTACGGGCTGGATGTAATAGTTCTGCTCTACTATAGGTCGAGCTTCTGCTAAAGATATTTTATCAGTTACTAATTTAGCGAGAGTATCTGTTTTCTGGGGATCATAATTAATAACTCTGACAGTATTGTTAAAAGCATTTTCGATACTGTTTCCCGCTTGATCAATCAGCTCTAGCTGTATCCAATTTGTACCTTTGTTTAGTCCAGTTAAGTAAACGGGCTGCCAATCTTCTAAGATGAAACTTGTGCCATTAACGGTTGCTCTAATGCGCCAGTCTAGTAAATAGGGATCATTTTGTGCCAGTGCATGGAGAGGGGCGTTAGTCAGATAAAAGTCTAACAATAATGGCTCTGCGCTAATAGTTCCTGTCGGGCTATTGTATGTCAATAGAGGTACGTTAGGCTGGGGACGATTATCATTGGTTTCTGCTAAGACGTTAAAAGTAGTCTGGGCATATGCACCTTCGGTTTTAAAACTTTCTCCCCAAGGACGAACCGCAAATACTCTAATGGAGTGAGTTCCTGGGGTTAGATCTGGAATAATTATCGGCTCGTCCAGATTATATATTGCCCTAACGGGTTCATTATCGACAATCAGGTTGAGATGGTTACCAAGCTTTAGTTTGTCGTCGCGGAAAATTGGCAAATCTTCTACTTCTAGCTCGATAGAAATATCTGTTTGCTTAAATATTTGTTCTGCTTTGGGAGCAACAATTTTTACTTGGGGAACATACTGTTCGAGTTCTCGCTCTAACTTTCTGATAATCTTTGGTGGAGCCACTTCCGCTAGATTACTATTTGTCCCAGCAAGGGCAATGGAATTTGTCAAGCGATCGCCAATTAAAAAATTATTAATATTAAACTGTCCGTAGCCAACTAAACAACTAAGCAAAAATAAAAATAAACCAATTTTAATAGTCTTCATTGATATCTATCTATAGCGTTACGAACAAAAATTTGCTGGCTTGTGATTAAACCTGGATTAATACTTGTCTATTATTAAATTACATCAAGGACTAGAAGATTCAGAGCCAAGGCAATATATTGTTTTTTGTGAAGATAATTTTTGTTTTGTATACTTTCGCCAAAAAACGCTGATGGTAGAAACCAGGTGAGGTCGATATTCGCGTCCATTTAAAATTTTGTTAAGCTTTCCCAGGGTTGCTGAGATCTGAGTCTTATGATCATATAAAGTAATGGCTGTAGCTTGAACACAAAAACCTATTAAGTGAGAGCAAGCTAAGGTTATATAGAAAGTAGGGATTGTTTCGATCTCTCTTTTTACATAATAAAAAACCTGTTCTTCAGAATAGGAAAATCTAAATCTAAAATCTATTGCCCTGAGAGGAGAATCCTCATGACAATCAGTCCTCAAAAAGACGAGGCGAAAGTCAAGGTAACAGTTGATGTAGATCCAGTCCCAACTTCTTTCGAGAAGTGGGGCAAGCCAGGTCACTTTGACCGAACTTTAGCCAGGGGGCCCAAAACAACCACCTGGATTTGGAATCTTCACGCTGATGCTCATGATTTTGACAGTCATACCAGTGACTTAGAAGATATTTCGCGAAAAATATTTAGCGCGCACTTTGGTCACCTAGCGGTGGTTTTTGTTTGGTTAAGCGGAATGTATTTCCACGGAGCCCGTTTTTCCAACTATGAAGCTTGGTTAAGCGATCCCACAGCGATTAAACCTAGTGCGCAAGTAGTATGGCCAATTGTTGGTCAAGGAATTTTAAATGCCGATGTCGGCGGTGGCTTCCACGGAATTCAGATTACTTCTGGTTTCTTTTATCTGTGGAGAGCTTCTGGATTCACCAATAGTTATCAGTTATACTGCACCGCTATTGGTGGATTGGTAATGGCAGGTCTAATGATCTTTGCTGGCTGGTTCCACTATCACAAGAAAGCACCCAAACTAGAGTGGTTTCAGAATGTGGAATCGATGATGAACCACCATTTGTCTGGTTTATTAGGCCTAGGATCTTTAAGTTGGGCTGGTCACCAAATTCACGTATCACTACCAGTAAATAAACTGTTAGATGCGGGAGTTGCTCCAGCAGACATTCCACTACCTCATGAGTTCTTATTCAACACAGCCAAGATGGCGGAACTGTATCCTAGTTTTGCGGAAGGGTTAAGACCTTTCTTCACATTAAACTGGGGTGTGTACTCTGACTTCTTGACATTTAAAGGTGGCTTGAATCCTGTAACTGGTGGCTTATGGCTATCTGACACAGCCCATCATCACTTGGCGATCGCTGTACTGTTTATTATTGCTGGTCATATGTACCGTACCAACTTTGGTATTGGTCATAGTATGAAAGAAATTTTAGACGGTCATCAAGGCGATCCTCTGTTATTTGGCGGGAAAGGACACCAAGGGTTGTATGAAGTTCTCACAACATCTTGGCACGCTCAATTGGCAGTTAACTTAGCAATGCTAGGTTCTCTAACAATCATTGTTGCCCAGCATATGTACGCGATGCCTCCTTATCCCTATATGGCGATCGACTACGGTACTCAGTTATCGTTGTTTACACATCATATGTGGATTGGTGGATTTTTAATTGTTGGTGCTGGAGCACATGGAGCCATTTATATGGTGCGTGACTACGACCCAGCCAAAAACGTTGATAATGTGATCGACCGTGTACTTCGTGTCCGTGATGCGATCATTTCTCACCTCAACTGGGTCTGTATCTTCCTCGGCTTCCATAGCTTTGGTCTATACATTCACAACGACACCATGAGAGCTTTGGGTCGCCCCCAAGATATGTTCTCGGATTCAGCAATTCAGTTACAGCCAATCTTTGCTCAATGGATACAAAATATTCATACGGCGGCTCCTGGCAACACTGCTCCTACAGCTTTAGAGACAGTTAGTCATGCTTTCGGAGGTGGTGTAGTGGCTGTTGGCGGAAAAGTAGCAATGATGCCTATTGCTTTAGGCACTGCTGACTTTATGGTTCACCATATCCATGCATTTACGATCCACGTAACTGTCTTGATTCTGTTGAAAGGTGTTCTCTACGCTCGTAGTTCTCGTCTAATTCCAGATAAAGGCAACCTGGGTTTCCGCTTCCCTTGTGACGGACCTGGACGTGGTGGTACTTGTCAAGTATCAGGTTGGGATCATGTGTTCCTGGGCTTGTTCTGGATGTACAATTCCATCTCGGTGGTGATTTTCCACTTTAGCTGGAAGATGCAGTCGGATGTTTGGGGAACCGTTGCCCCAGATGGTACAGTGTCCCATATTACAGCAGGTAATTTTGCCCAAAGTGCGATTTGTATTAATGGCTGGCTACGTGATTTCTTGTGGGCGCAAGCTTCGCAAGTCATTAATAGCTACGGTTCGGCTCTATCTGCTTATGGCATCATGTTCTTAGCAGGTCATTTCATCTTCGCCTTCAGCCTGATGTTCCTCTTTAGTGGACGCGGGTACTGGCAAGAATTGATTGAGTCAATTGTTTGGGCGCACAACAAGCTCAAAGTAGCTCCAGCTATTCAACCTCGTGCTTTGAGTATTACTCAAGGTCGTGCAGTGGGTGTAGCTCACTACCTATTGGGAGGAATTGTTACTACTTGGGCATTCTTCTTAGCTAGAACACTATCGTTGTAGCTGTTCTAAACGTGATGTCAGTCTTCCAAGACGGTCAAATCTGTCTTGTAAGATTGGCAAAACAAAATTACGGTTTTGAGCTTTGGCTCAGAATCAGTCGCAGTAAAGAAAATTCAACGTTAATTGTTTGATGTTTAAACTCAAGGCTTCTGAAATTATTTTTGGAAGTGCTGAACTCAAACTAGTAAGCTGAATCAGCAACTGTGTTTTAACAAAAATTACTATCCAGAAATATTAAGTACTTGCATATTTGATATTGACGATAGTACCCAAAAGCCTTAAATGAGTAGTAAAAAGTAATTATACTTAGCTCATTTTTAACCTTAACAGGAGAATTCTACCCATAACCTATGGCAACTAAATTCCCGAAATTTAGCCAGGATCTCGCCCAAGACCCGACTACTCGTCGGATCTGGTACGGAATTGCCACTGCTCATGACTTTGAGCTGCATGATGGTATGACTGAGGAAAATCTTTATCAAAAGATTTTTGCCTCCCATTTTGGTCACATCGCCATCATCTTCTTGTGGACTTCCGGTACTCTGTTCCATGTAGCTTGGCAAGGTAACTTTGAACAGTGGATTAAAGATCCTTTAAACACTAGCCCAATCGCCCATGCGATTTGGGACCCCCACTTTGGCAAAGGTGCGATCGATGCCTTTACTCAAGGTGGCGCTTCTAACCCAGTCAACATTGCCTATTCTGGGGTTTACCATTGGTTCTATACCATTGGCATGACTAGCAACCAGGAGCTATATCAAGGGTCAATCTTCTTGTTGATTCTTTCCTCTGTCTTCTTGTTTGCTGGTTGGTTACATTTGCAGCCCAAATTCCGTCCTAGCTTGGCTTGGTTTAAAAATGCTGAGTCTCGCCTCAACCACCACTTAGCTGGTTTGTTTGGGGTTAGTTCTTTGGCTTGGACTGGACACCTAGTTCACGTTGCGATCCCCGAATCTCGCGGACAGCACGTAGGTTGGGATAACTTCCTGTCTACTCCTCCTCATCCCGCAGGCTTAGCACCTTTCTTTAGCCTAAATTGGGGTGTTTATGCTCAGAATCCTGATACTGCCGGTCATGTATTTGGTACTTCTGAAGGAGCAGGGACAGCTATCTTGACTTTCTTAGGTGGTTTCCATCCTCAAACTGAGTCTCTCTGGTTGACAGACATTGCGCATCACCATTTGGCGATCGCAGTTATCTTCATCATTGCTGGACACATGTACCGTACTAACTTCGGTATTGGTCACAGCATCAAAGAGATTCTAGACACTCACAAGCCACCTCAAGGTGGTCTGGGAGAGGGGCATAAAGGAATGTATGATACCTTAAATAACTCTCTCCACTTTCAGCTAGCTTTAGCTCTAGCAAGTTTGGGTACGGTTACTTCTTTGGTAGCGCAGCATATGTATTCCTTGCCGTCCTACGCATTTATTGCTAAGGACTATACGACCCAAGCAGCTTTATATACTCATCACCAGTATATTGCTGGATTTCTGGTGACAGGAGCATTTGCTCATGGTGCGATATTCTTGGTCAGAGATTACGACCCCGAAGCCAACAAAAACAACGTCTTATCAAGAGTTTTACAACACAAAGAAGCGATTATCTCCCACTTAAGTTGGGTGTCTCTCTTCCTTGGGTTTCACACTTTGAGTCTGTATGTACACAATGACGTAGTAGTCGCTTTTGGTACTCCTGAAAAGCAAATCTTAATCGAGCCAGTATTTGCTCAATGGGTTCAAGCTGCTTCTGGGAAGGCTCTCTATGGCTTCGATGTACTGCTTTCTAATCCCGATAGCATAGCTAGCACTGCATGGCCAAATGGAGGAGCTGTATGGCTTCCTGGTTGGTTAGATGCCATCAACAGTGGTACTAACTCCTTATTCCTGACCATTGGTCCTGGAGATTTCTTGGTTCACCATGCGATCGCTTTGGGACTACACACCACTACTTTGATCTTGGTCAAAGGAGCTTTAGATGCTCGTGGTTCAAAATTAATGCCCGACAAGAAAGACTTCGGTTTTGCTTTTCCTTGTGATGGTCCCGGTCGTGGCGGTACTTGTGATATCTCAGCCTGGGATTCCTTCTATCTAGCCCTATTCTGGACACTGAACACACTAGGCTGGCTGACTTTCTACTGGCATTGGAAACACCTGGGTATTTGGCAAGGTAACGTTGCTCAGTTCAACGAAAACTCCACTTATCTTATGGGTTGGTTCCGTGATTATCTCTGGGCAAACTCAGCTCAATTAATCAACGGCTATAACCCCTATGGTGTAAATAACTTGTCTGTCTGGGCTTGGATGTTCCTCTTTGGACACCTCGTTTGGGCAACTGGTTTCATGTTCCTCATCTCTTGGCGTGGTTATTGGCAAGAGTTGATCGAGACTATTGTTTGGGCACACGAGCGTACTCCTCTAGCTAACTTAGTTCGCTGGAAAGACAAGCCGGTTGCTCTTTCGATCGTTCAGGCTCGTGTAGTCGGTCTAGCTCATTTCACGGTGGGTTATATACTGACCTATGCCGCATTCCTGATTGCTTCTACTGCTGGTAAGTTTGGTTAACGTCAGTACTTATTAAGTAGTTAAGCAACTCTTCCCTCATCTTTTCGGATGGGGGATTTTTATTTATTAGTCTATTTTATTTTTATTGTTTGAGTAATAAGTAAAACAAATGACCACTACCGTTTAGTAGTCCTGCTCTTTCTCCTGCAACCTCGCCACTACCCAAGAAAATATCTACTCTTCCCGCCCCCTTAATAGCACTTCCTGTATCTTGATCCAAGACATAACGGCTGACAACCTTGGTGTCAATTTCTCCTGTCGACTGGACATCAGGAATTGGAGCCACAATCAAAGCTAAAGCACCAGGAGGCATCAAGGATTTATCAGTAGCAATAGAGCGATCGCCTGTAACAGGAACACTCAAACTACCAGTGGGAGGTTTTCCAGCAGTTTCACGAAAGAAAATAAAGCGATTGTTACGAGGGAGATACCGATTTAGCTGGTCTGGATTAGCAGCAAAGTAATCAAGTAACTTTGGTAAGGTTAATTGATCTTGTTCAAATACACCATCTTTAACTAATTCCCCACCAACACTGACATAGGGATAATTAGTTGTCCCATCATAGCCTAGGGTCATGGTACTACCATCAGTCATTTTCAGTCTGGCTGAACCCTGCACTTGAACTAAAAAGGCTTCCAGGCGATCGCTTAACCAAACTAGTTCATGACCTTTTAAAATACTTTGATTACTGCCTAAACCATCTTTCCCTTCTAACTGAGCACGAGTAGGATGAGGACGTGACCAACGATTAAAGCTAGCTGGTTTACGATACAGAGGATAACGGTATTGAGTATTAGGAACTCGACTAGCAGTATAGGTGGGTTCAAAGTAGCCCGTAAACTCAACTTTACCTCGTTTATCTTTACCTACAGATTGATAAAAAACAAATTCTGCTTTCACTGCTTGTTCTAATGCTGCGGGAGAATCTTTAGTCAATAACAACTCTTTAAATCTCAAGAGCGATCGCTTAACCCGAGGTAAATTAAATTCAGCATCAGCTTGTCTACGATAGCTGGCGATCGCCTTGGGTGTATTTAAATAATCAAGACTATGTTCAACTGCCGTTAACAAAGCCTGACGTTGAGACTCATTCCAGCCTGATAATGATGTGCTGGTTTTAGCATCAGGACAACGGGGATTAGTTTGACAGGGATAAATGGTTTTTTGAGTAAAATCTGTCTCATGGTTACCCAATTTATCATCTAAACCAACAAATCTGAGCTTTTCGAGTGATATTTCGCGTAAAGGAAAGCTATGGGCAATTTGTCCCCAGGAGTTAACAGTCAGCATACTTAAACCCCAACCAAAAGTGAAAATTAATTTTCTCATCATTGCCTCAGAGATTAAATATTTAGCTTTCCGATTCTGGCATATGAAAAGAAGAATTAACCACCAACTCAACAATTAGATTTCATCTGGTTTAATCTTGAGTCTGACAACTTTGTTGATCGTTATCAATAAAGCGATCGCTGCCAATAGTAATATAGTAAGTTCAAAAAGAATATCAACTATATAAATTCCCTACATACTCACCATAACCGTTGTAGGGTAAAGTTTCCTTAATTTCCCAAGATAAGCCAGGGCCAGTACTAATAAACTTTTCCGTAGCTTGTGACCATCTCGGATGAGGTACTTCAGGGTTAACATTAGCCTCAAACTTATACTCATTAGAGTCAATAGTATTCCAGTAAGTTGCAGGTTGCTCTGCCACAAATTCAATTTTGACGATCGATTTTGCTCCTTTAAAGCCATATTTCCAAGGAATAACCATACGTAGGGGAGCGCCATGCTGCTTCGGTAACTCGTGACCGTAGATACCCACAGCGAAGAAAGCCAGATCGTTAGCCATCTCTTCAATGCTCAATCCTTCCGTATAAGGCCAAGGCAATGAACCCAAATGAAAACCTGGCCCTTTAGTAATTTCAGGATCGTAAAACGAGGTGAAGCGAACATATTTAGCCTTGGAAGTTGGTTCAACATCCTCTAACAAAGCTCTCATCGGGAAACCCAGCCAAGGTAACACCATCGACCAAGCTTCTACACAACGAAATCTGTAAATTCTTTCTTCGAGAGGAAATTTCTGTTTTAGATCATCAAGATCGTAGGTACGAGGATTTTTAACTAACCCTGCGACTTCAACTTTCCAATTTTCTGTGGGTAATTTCTGCGCGTCCAGCCAAATTCTTTTCGTACCACCAAATTCATAGAAATTATTATATTGGGCTGCTACTTTTTCCTCAGTAATAGGCTTTCCCACCTGACGAAAATTAGGATTTTTGCTAAATGATTCTATTTCTGGTAGATTAATGCTTTTTTCTAGCTCTGTTTCCGAGGCTGACTTGCCAAGTCCGGAAGCTCCACTTTGACAGCCAGCTAAAGGCAATAAGCTAGCACCAATACCAGCACCAATAAGGGTTTTAATAAAGCTACGGCGACTGTAATAAAGTCTGGGGGGAGTGATCTGATTTTCTGATATTTCCCAGGATTCTGGAATCCGAATTAAAGTCATAAAGATAAATAATAAATTAATAAATTATAGCTTGACTGGGGTACGACATTTCCAAAATAACGACATCACCCTCAGTGGCAAAAGGACCATGAACTTTTCCTGGTGGTCTGCTGGCATAAAATCCAGGCTCAAGCCATATTTCAAAAGCCTCATCATATAAACGTTATGTAAGCTCTAAATAATAGCTATTTCTCAACTGAATCTATCATGCTCACTGAGTTTTTCTACCCAGTACTTTTTAAACTCAAATCTGGCTATCCAAAATACAAATCTAATCAAAGGCAGCTTGTAAATAATTTTTAATAGTTAGTCGGTAGCGATCAATGACGACAGATTGATCAATCTGAAGTTGATTAATTTTTTGAAGCGTAAAGTTGGAATCGACAGTGCGATCGCAAACTTGATAACTAACTAACCCCACATCGAAACGACAGGGTAATTCTGCTAAATGAGGATTTTGGGATAGAAACCAAGATGCAGTTTGTAGTAGCTTTTGCTGTTTAACAGAATTGATTGCTAGTAAACCATTTTCGTCCCAATTATGTTCACTGCGGGTTTTGACTTCAATAAAGGCGATCGCTTTTGTGTCTCTATCTTGAGCAATTAAATCGATTTCTCCCCAGCGACAACGCCAATTCTGTGACAACAACTCATAATTCTGTAGCTGTAACCATCTTCCAATAAGTTGCTCTCCTATTGTTCCAATTTGGGTCATTTCGCAATTCGCCCCGACCAGGCTAATAACACGCTAGGATCAGATTATAGTAATACAAATAAATCAACTCAACCAATTATGTCATTACCATTAACTCAAGATAACGTAGAAAACGTCTTAGACGAACTACGTCCTTATCTGATGGCTGACGGCGGCAACGTCGAACTAGCCGAAATCGAAGGGCCCACTGTTAAACTCAGACTACAGGGTGCCTGTGGATCTTGTCCCAGTTCAGCAATGACCCTGAAGATGGGTATTGAACGTCGTTTACGGGAGAAAATTCCTGAAATAGTCGAAGTGGAACAAGTAATTTAACAGGATTTCAGAAAGCTAAATATCAAATGATGGGGGAGAAAATAGTTTTGTCCCCCAGTTTTTTTGACGACGACTACTCGACTTCCGTAATCCATTCTACTTTTTCTTCAATCGGATCACGACGACTTTTCCCTGTCGGATTATCGGTGTAGCCTAGGTATAAATACCCAAGGCATTTGTCTTTTGCGCCTAAGCCTAGAAACTTTTTGAGTTCTTCGGTGTAAGTTACTCCGCCAGATCCCCAAAAACTACTAACTCCCAAAGCAGTTGCAGTTAAAGCCATATTTTGCACGCTACAAGCCACAGCTTCTATTTCTTCTATTTCTGGAATCTTTTCTGATTTTTGGCGTTCCATACATATAACAATTATGTGAGAAGACTTAAGAATGTTTGTCTTCATTCTCGCGTATTTTTCCGACTTAAATTTTTCTGGGGGAGTAATTTTTTGATATAAATTCGCCTGAAATTCTGCCAATTTAGTCAGGCCCAAACCACTAAAAACTTTGTATCTCCAGGGTTGAGTTAGAGCATGATTAGGAGCCCAATTAGAATTTTCTAATATTTGCCAAATAATTTTGTCGTCTACTTTCTTGCCGTTAAATAGCCTGGGCTTAGTCGAACGACGGGATTTGATTAGTTCATTTAGTTGTTCTGTAAAGATAGCCATGGTTCAAGAAAATGATCTATTAAAACAATAAAAATTATTAAAAGTACTCTAGATTACACAATTCATCTAGCATAATAAAAAATAATCACTCCAGATAAAAAAGCAGTAGTTTTAGACATTATTAATAATCATCTCCAAATTTTTTGAGGACTACGACTTAAGTCTGGAGTGTGTTTCCAACTTTTTACTATTAAGAGGGTGTCGAAAAACAAGATTGAGGTTAGATTAGGTATTGTGTAATTTTACAGTCAACTCAGTAAACACTAAGTTTCTGGTGTCTAGTGGAATTAACATATTCTTAAATTTATCAAGTCAGTGATTCTTCCCAGACTTAAATATAAATAGGGATACGCAATTAAAGCGGAAAAACTGTGCCTAAGCTAAAGACTAAACATTATACCTATGAAAGATAATCCTCAGAAAGACAACAAGAAACTGCTGCTCATAGACGATGATCCTAATTTAATTTTGCTAGTTAAGGATTACCTGGAATTTAGAGGTTACAACGTAGACACCGCCGAAAATGGGAGAGAAGCTTTAGAAGTTTTAGATCATCTTGTTCCTGACATGATTATCTGTGACGTGATGATGCCAGAAATGGATGGATATGCTTTAGTTAAGCATATCCGCGAAGAACCAACGACCAATCGTATTCCTGTATTGTTTCTCTCCGCCAAAGGTCAAAGTCAAGATCGCGTCAAAGGTCTCAATGAAGGTGCTGATGTCTATATGTCAAAACCTTTTGAACCAGAGGAATTAGTTGCCCAAGTCGAATCTTCCCTTAAACAAATTAAACGTTGGGAGCAAGGACGACCTAAAGGTTTAGATGGCGAACCAACTATTCAGGTTCCTCATAATGTGGAGCTAACTCCTACAGAATTAAAAGTGGTTCAGTTAGTGGCTAAAGGGATGGCCAACCGTGAAATTGCTAATCAATTAAATGTGAGCCAGCGAACTATTGAAAGCCATGTCTCCAACATGCTGAATAAAACTAGTCTAAATAATCGCACGGAGTTAGCACGCTGGGCAATGGAAAGCAGTATGGCTTAAGGTTCGAGCTATGGAAGGTTGTGTCGGGAAAAATAGTTGCTTAGACATTAGATAGTCTGCTATTATGTATTTCTAGTGCTGGCGTAGCTCAGTTGGTAGAGCAGCTGATTTGTAATCAGCCG
>CBDUCX010000078.1:0-17704 GCA_965365755.1 uncultured Pleurocapsa sp. | reverse complement strand
TGTCAAATTATCCTACTAGCGTGACAATTATCAAAGATACTGCTGGTAGATATTTTGCTTCTTTTGTAGTTGAGGTTGTACCAGAATCCTTACCAAAAACCGATAAATCAGTAGGTATTGATTTGGGTTTAACTCACTTTGCTATCCTCAGTAACGGAGAAAAAATTGATAATCCAAGATTACACAAAAAGCTGTTGGGGCGTATTAAAAGAGCCAACCGAAAGCTTTCTAAGTGCCAGAAAGGTTCTAAACGCAGACAACGAGTCCAATTTAAACTAGCCAAGTTACACAGTAAAATTAAAGACTCTAGAGAGGACTTTCTGCATAAATTAACCACTCGCTTAGTTCGCGAAAACCAAGCTCTAGCGATGGAAGATTTGGCAGTAGGTAACATGGTGAAAAACCGAAAACTATCGAGAGCGATTAGCGATGCTGGCTGGTATAAGTTTCGAGAAATACTATCAGCCAAATGTGATAAATACGAGCGTCAATTAATTGTAATCGATAGGTGGGAAGCGACTTCTCAAAAATGCTCGAATTGTGGTTTGGGCAGTGGCAAGAAAGAGTTAAATGTTCGAGAATGGACGTGCTTAAATTGTGGCAGGCACCACGATCGAGATATTTGTGCTGCCAATAATATCAAAGTCGCGGGTGGACTATCCGAGACTTTAAACGGACGTGGGAGGAAGTGTCAGACCTCAGTAGAGGCAGTTTCCGTTGAGCCGTCAACCACCTACGAACAATTAACACTATTCTAGGAATCTCCGTTCTTCTAGGACGGAGAGGAGGTCAATAAGCTCTAATTAATCTTGATTATGTTCTTGATTATGCTCTGGAGATTGAGGATGGATTTGTTCAGCTTCAGGACAATCATCGGAAACCGAGATTTCGGTATTAAATTTAGATACTGAAGCCAGCTTTTTGGTAACAGCACCAATGCTTTCTAAACGTACCATTTCTTCCCAGGAACTGATTTCGTCTTCATCTTCTGTTTCATAGCGGATTGTGACAATATCTCCCTCGAAATCAACAATATGGCTATTTTCAATCCAGCGTTGTTGATCCCGCAAGAAAATACAAACTTCATGACCGTTTTGACAGAGTTGATAGATCTTGCGGTGTAGCATGGGTTTCTCCTTTGTCAGTAGCTCCTAGAACTTTGTTATTGATGTTATTGAGCCTAACTGTATCTATTATTCCTATTTTGACACAATCATACAAGGGTCAACTTGATTAAGTTTCAACTATTTTTGATGCTTAAGCAAATCAGCAATAGTCGATGGGATTATGGGGTTGGACTGGGTAATTGTTCTAAATAACGTAGAAATTCGAGTAATTGTTCATCAGTTAAATGAAGGCGACTTCTTTTTCCATAATGACTCATCAGAAACTCTTTTCCTTGATCTTTTGTCCAGCTTAATCTTTTAATTTCGATGTCGGTTTTTTGTTTAATTTCATTGAAATCCATTGCTTCCATTTCGGAGGTGGTAATCACATCGGTTTCAGGGGTAGTGGCAACAACACTCTTGTCCGACAAAGAAACCTCCTCGGGAATTTCGGCGGTGTAGGTATCTCCAAATAGATTACTGGAAATAGGGGCTGATTGAACTGGATTTTCAATTTGCTCTACTTCCACCTTGGGCTGGGTTTTAGGAGGTTCCCCCAAGGACTTGTCGGTCATAGCATCTGTAGGGGAAACGCTATTATAATCAACGGTGACAGGAGTATGGGTTGTTTCGGGGGGGACTAATCCCTGACTAGATATTTCAGACTGAGGTTTAGAAAAATTAACAATTTTGGCTTCATTGGGGAATTTTTGCTGGACTAATGGCTCATCTACTGGTTTAGCTTTAGTTGGAGAAACAAGCTGGGAATCATCCGCTTTGCTGAGAGTTTTCGAATTGCTGCTATTGCTGGATAAAGGACTGTCTAAAAATAAATTGGCGATCGCTCTTTCTTGGGCAGCATCTTCAGCATTTTCCACCGTATCTGCACCTGCTAGGGCAGTAGCCAAGACGACACCATCTATCTGTACTATAGCTTTGACAATATATGTTCCTCGGTCAATTTTGACTAATTCACTGACCAAACTTCCTTGAGGGTACCTGCGACGAAATTTAGCTAGCATCATTATTTTATATTTATTCTTGATTTAGATGTTAGTACAAATCCACTGTTTATGTCCCATAGTTTTGCAGTAGATAAAGTAAGGAGTATACTATCTCTTATCTCTTACGGTATCAATCAGTTAAAAACAGAGCAAGAGCTAAACGAGCCACACTTCGTTATCTTACTCTCTGTGATCTAGAAAAACCGTAAATTCCTCCACCAGGGATTAAACCGTGAAACAGGTAGTTTCCGTCTCAGAAAGCCCTGGCAGCATCGCACTGAGTGTGCAAACGGAGCGTACGGGTTAGTATAGTTTTCTTCGCTTCTGTTGTAGTTACTAAATTAAAATCGGATAAGGATAATTTTTAGATGGAATTTTCAATCGCCACACTACTCGCCCAGTTCGTTGATGATAAGCTGGTTGCAGGTAAAAATCTAGAAAAGAAACTAGGTTGTGAAGATGAGGAGAGTATTCAAAAGCTACAGATTACTTTGGATGCTCTAGAAAAAATAAATGTCTTGGTGAAGGAAAGAGGCAAATATCGACGTGTCTACGAAGATAGTGTAGTTGAAGCCAAATTGCGATGCTCCAGCAAAGGATTTTGTTTCGCAATTCAAGAGGAAGAAAATGCCGATGATATTTATATTCGCGAAAGTCATTTAAGTAATGCCTGGAATGGCGATCGCGTATTTGTCAAAATCATTAAAGAGGGCAGTCGTCGTCGTTCTCCTGAAGGAGAAGTTAAGCTGATTTTAGAACGCTCAAATCCCTCGTTGTTGGCTACCGTTAGTCAGAACGAGGAGAAATACAAAGCCATCCCTCTAGATGATCGTCTCCTGTTTGAATTAGACCTCAAGGAAAATGGTCAAGACTTACAGGCAGCATTAGAACATTTGGTTCATGTGTCTGTCTTGCGTTATCCTCTAGGACAGCACCCTCCCTTGGGTAAAGTGAGCAAGGTTTTAGGGAGTGATGCCGAAGAAGCCGCTGATGTCGATATCGTCTCCTGTAAACATGACCTCCCCTTAGAGTTTCCCGAAAAAGCGATCGCTGCTACGGCTAAGTTACCTTCTGCTCGTATTCCCGCAGCAGAGATCAAAAATCGCCATGACTTACGAGATCTATTAACTTTTACCATTGAGGCAGAATCTAATCTGGAAAATACACCTTGGGTGGAAAATGCCTTTAGCTTGGAACAGACTGAATCGGGAGACTGGCAATTGGCTATCCACATTACAGATGTTGCCCATTTTATCGAGCAAGATACTGTTTTAGATCGGATTGCCCGCAAACGAGGTTTAGCAGTCAATTTGCGCAAGCAAGTGTTGCCTTTGTTTCCCGAAAAAGTTAGTAAGCTGTGTTCTCTAATACCAGGCAGAAATCGTCTCACAATCTCGGTCATTCTAACCATTGATTCCCAGGGAAATACCAGTGAATACAAAATTATACCGTCGGTAATCTCGGTGGATCATCAGCTCACCTATCAGGAAACCCAAGCATTAATTAGCGACGAGAAAAAACCAGGCAAAAAATTAGCGTCTCTGGCTCCTTTACTCAAAGAGTTGTTCTTTACCATCAGTCCTTTAGTCAAGGCGCAGCGTTTACAACGGGGTGGATTAGAAGTTACGGCTCCTGAAAATCATAGTCTCTATAAAGATGAGGGAAGAATCGGGACAATCTTAGGGGTGGCATCTCTCCCAGTACATTCGATGCTCACGGAGTTAACTATTCTGGCAGGGAAAGCAGTTGCAGAACACTTACAAGCACTGGAGTTACCAGGAATATATTGCACCCAAGCAGAGCCAGATGTGGAAGAATTGGAGGATCTAATTAAGCTAGGGAATAACCTAGACTTGAATATCGACCTAGATGTGGAAGATCGGGTTGCCCCTCAAGACTATCAGCGCTTAACCGAACAGTTTGCCAACTCTTCCGCAGTGATGGTGTTAAATTATCTGTTGCAAAGCACCTTCAAACCAGTTAAATATCTTACCGACCCAGGTAAGCACTTTGGATTAGCTTACGAGGATGGTTATACCCACTGTATTTCTCCCGGTCAAAGATATATTGACTTGATGATTCAGCGCATTTTAAAGGCGGTATTTGAACATGGACGCGATCGCCGTCATAGTCGCACCAAAGAAGGTGTTGACCTGACCAGCAGCAGTTGTCACGGGCAAATTAACTGGAAAGTATTGCCCCCCAATATTCAAGAGCAAATTGCTACTGACATCCAGACGATGTTACCCTTCTTAAATGACCGTGAAAAACAGGCAGAAGACGCAGAGAGAGATTTAGCTGGGTTGAAAAAAGCCGAACAGATGAAGGAACGTACAGGTAAAATCTTTGAAGGTTTAATTACTGGGGTACAGTCCTATGGTTTCTTTGTGGAAATAGAAGATTTACTGGTAGAAGGTCTAGTTCATGTAAGTTCTCTCAAAGATGACTGGTATGAATATCGCTCCCGCAATAGCTGTTTGGTTGGTCGGAAAAATCGTACTGCCTATCGTCTAGGCGATCGCGTGGAGGTAGAAGTTAAGAGCGTAGACTACTATCGTCAGCAAATCGATCTGGTTACCGTAGGTGGTGGTAGCGAAGCCCAAAATGCTGATTGGGAAGAGGAATAAATTTGAAGTCAGTAATCGGTAGAGACAAGGCATGCCTTGTCTCTACAGTAATTAGTAAGGAGCAAGAGAATTGAAGGATCAGATAGTTGAACAGATAATTGATCTGGCGAATAACAAAGGGATTAAAGCCGAGGTTTTTTATGTTGCTAGTCAGGATACGCCGATTGAGTTTAGTAATAACCGCTTAAAGTCTTTAGAGACAAAGGCTTCGGAAGGCATTGCCCTGAGAGTAATTGCGGATAATAAGCTGGGATTTGCTAGTTCTACGGATTTAACTCGTTTAGCGGATTTGGTAGATGCTGCTGTAGCGACTGCGGAAATTGGCGATCCTGTGGAGTTTGACTTTACCCAAGATGTTAACTCGGTTGAACCTAAAAGTGATTATCAACCTCCTACCACCGAAAAATTAGTGGAGGTAGGAGAAGATCTGATTAACAAGGTTCATCAATATAACCCTGAGATTCTGGTAGATGTCAGCTTTCATAGCCGTTCTAGTCAAGTAAAGCTGGCAACCACAACTAATGTCTATACCGAACAGAATAACCAAAGTCTTAGCGCAGTCTTGTCGGGTAATTTGGTGCGAGGAGAAGACTTTTTACAGGCTTATGCTTACGAGGTTACTCGCGACCAAGCACCAGACTATCAAGCCATCTTGCAAAAGTTAATTACTAAGTATCAACGCGCTGAGGGGAGAGCCAGTATTAAGAGCGGTACATACCCTGTTTTGTTTACTCCTAGTGCGGTCAGCAGTACCATGGGCAGCATGTTTGGCAGGATTTTTTCGGGTCAATCTATTGTGCAAAAGGCTTCTCCTTTGACAGATAAATTAGGAGAAAAGATCTTTGATGAGCGCATTTGTGTCTTTGAAGACCCCAGCTTGGGAGTTTCTGCCTGTAAGTTTGATGATGAGGGTGTACCTACCAGCAAAAAGAATTTAGTTGATCAAGGAGTTGTCCAGCAATTTTATTGGGATAGACGCTGGGCTGCCCGCCAAGGGATAGAATCTAGCGGCAACGGTTTTCGCAGGGGGATTTCCCGCCCTAACCCCAGTTTAGTCAATGTCTGTATTACTCCTGGTCAGACCTCTGTGGAGGAGCTAATTGCTGGCATAGATGAAGGCATTATTGTCGATCAGGTATTAGGTGCAGGACAGTCCAACATCCTAGCAGGAGAATTCTCTGTCAATATAGATTTAGGCTATAAAGTTGAGCAGGGGAAAATTGTCGGGAGGGTAAAAGATACAATGGTTGCAGGCAATATTTTTGAAGCCTTTAGTAACCTAGTTGATTTAAGCGATCGCCCTGAATGGGTCGGTAGTAGTGCTTATGTACCCCATATTCTTTTTGCTAAATTGGGCGTAGCAGCTAGACAATAATCGAGTTCGGAATATGCCCTACGGGCACGCTACGCGAACGGAGTTAGTAGTTCGGAGTACTTGCTAATGAAAAAAGTTAGAGTTGTAAGATTTTTGTGGCCGATTGTTTTGTGTTTAGCAACTTTGCTAACTGGCTGTGTTGATTATGATGTGGGGGTTGATTTCTCTACTCCCTACAGTGGCAAGATTACACAGCATATTAAGGTTAGCGACAAACTGAGTAATCTAGCACCATCAGATACTAAGAAATGGTTCAATAGTTTAGAAAAGCGATCGCGCCAGCTTCAGGGCAAGGTTAAAAGGCTTGATTCTCAAGAACTTATATTAACTATTCCCTTTGGTAACGGTGCCGAATTAGCCCAAAAGTTTAATCAGCTATTTCAAACTACTATCGTTCCTAATGCCACCATCCCGAAAGACCAGGTTGATTTAATTCAGCTTAATTCCCAGGTATCGCTTCATCAAAGTAACTTAGTCTTTGTGGAGAGAAACAGTTTGGATCTGGCGATCGATTTAAGAGCTTTAGGAGTTCTTAGTCAACAGGATAAAATTATCATCGATCCAGATTCGGTAGCTGATTTAGAGTTTCAGTTAACTACCCCTTGGATTGCTCGCAGTTTGTCTAATACAGATGATCTCCAGCCCCTAGCCAACAGCCTGAAAAAAGGTTTAGTTTGGCAACTCCATCCAGGGGAAATAAATCATATTGAAGCCGTGTTTTGGTTACCCAGTCCCATCGGCATCGGCGCAGCAGCGATAATCTTGCTCATGATCCTCGGCTTCCTATTGAAATACCGTCATTTTCCTGGCGTGGCTTAGTTATCACTGTTAACTACGAACTACTTGTACAGACAAGGCATGCCTTGTCTCTAACTACGAACTAATCGTCACAGTTAAAGTTAACCCCGTCATGCGCCAGGTAGCAAAACAATTATCAAACAATACTTCACTAGCTGCACCCAAGTCGCCATCTTCTCCGACAAAACCACCTTCAATTAGTTTGCCACCTCTAGTTTCTAAATTGAGGCGTGTCTTGCCATCTTCATCTTTGAGCTTTAACTTGCCTCTGGCTAATACTTGTCCTGCACGGCTGATAATTGCACATTCCATAGAAAATCTTAATCAGTTATTAGTTATTAAAACAAATTGCAAAGATAAACATCATCTCATATAGCTAGTAAATTAGCAGCATTAAATAAAAATTACTCAAAAGCATGGCGATCGCTTTTGCCTGACTACTTATTTGAGTTTGATATTTCTTTTTTGCCGATCAGTGTCACAAGAGGATAAGTTTGCTCACAAATGAGAATCATTCCTATTTGTGTTACGACCTGTGGTCATGTTTCCCAGTTGTCAGAGATTGGAATAAGGATCGTGATGAAAGCCGAGATCAAGTATTCAATAATCAATTTATAAATCTTTATTCTTATTACTTCTAGTTGTTATATTATTGTATTCAGACGGGGAAAGGCGGATGTAGTCGCAGTTTACGAACCAACCCGTGAAAAAGACTAAAACTGCTAAATCTAGAAATAGGTTTAATCGACACTCGGAGTAAATCAACACCTGGGTTTCTCCAAAGATAAAACAGAGGTCGTAACACAATATAAATACTTATACTCGTGCGGGACGCTGCGAGTCTGCCTGGGTAGTAGCTAGACTACTACGAGAGTACAGGGCATCAACAGATAGCCAAACCTCTGGACGCGGAGTAAGACTAATCTAAGCTTGCTTAGGGAGGCATCGGCGGGAAACAGGAAGCCATGCCGTCATAATCTTTGATTTGATGTCTGGTAGTTCACATTGCGATCTTGAATTAATTGCCAGTTGATATCGTTTATTAACCAACAGCGTAGTCTCTTGAGTTGTCACGAATAAATATGAATCAAGGCTGGACTTATCGAGAACAGATCAAACCTATTGATGGTGGACAAACAGTTTTAGAGTATTACAGCCAAAAATATCGTCATTCTAGTCCACAAGAATGGCAAGCCAGAATTAACTCTGGTCAGATATTGATAAATGGTCAGCCTGCGACTACGACAACTATTCTCCAAACAAAAGATCAACTAGCCTATTACCGTAAGCCATGGGTTGAACCACAAGTTCCTTTAGAATTTGATCTCTTATATGAAGATCAAGAATTGTTGCTCATTAACAAGCCTTCAGGATTACCTGTATTGCCAGGAGGTGGATTTCTCGAACACACATTACTTTGGCAGCTAAAAAAGCATTATCCTCAAGATACCCCTGTCCCAATTCATCGTTTAGGTAGAGGAACATCAGGGTTAATCTTGCTGGCGCGATCGCAATTTGCTAAATCTCATCTTGCTCAACAGATGCGCGACAGTACTCTTAAACCAGAAAATAGCCAGATTAATAAAGTTTATCGTGTTTTGGTGTCAGGAAATTCAATTCCTGACTATCTATCTATTACCCAACCAATTGGCAAAATAGTTCATCCTGTCTTGGGCTATATTTATGGTGCAACGACTCAAGGTAAGCATGCCCGCAGCGAGTGTCAGGTAATTGAGCGTTATCCTAACTGCACTCTATTAGAGGTCAAGATTTTTACTGGTCGTCCCCATCAAATTAGAATCCATTTGGCAGCAGCAGGTTATCCTTTATTGGGTGATCCTTTATACGTAGCAGGCGGAATTTTCGCTGCAATAACTTCAGGGCAAAAGCAAATACCAGTACCAGGAGACTGTGGTTATTATCTCCATGCCTATTGTTTATCTTTTATTCATCTCCGAACCTCACAGCCCATGAGTTTTACCTGTCCATTACCGAGGGAATGGCAACAGTTCTTGACATCTTCGGAAAGCGAATGGTGAACCTAAAAATCTCTATCTTCATGACAAACCAGGCTACCCTGGCAAAAGCGATCGCTCATTAATTATTTAACTTTTGTAAACAAAGTTGTTAAGCAGTATTTCAACTTTAGTCAAATAGGGCGATTTGGGAAAAAATAGCCAGGGCAACGTGGTAGTATCCTTTTCAGGATCGTTGAGGTCACAAATTATTCCAGCAGAGGATAGTAGTTAGACGTAGCTAAAGAGTGACACGTCACTGTTGTCCCTGGCTTCAAAAAGCAAGATTTTATAGATATATAGGAGAAAAACTTTGGGATTAAGGGTAGCCGTTGTCGGTTCAGGGCCAGCAGGTTCATCGGCCGCAGAAGTTTTAGCCAAAGCAGGTATTGAAACTTATTTATTTGAGCGCAAGCTAGATAACGCTAAGCCGTGTGGTGGTGCGATTCCCCTTTGTATGGTGGACGAGTTTGATTTGCCCCAAAAGATTATTGATCGGCAAGTCAAAAAGATGAAAATGATTTCCCCCTCAAATAGAGAAGTCAATATTGGCTCAACTCTTAAAAATGGTGAGTATATCGGTATGTGTCGTCGAGAAGTCCTTGATGGTTTCTTGCGTAATCGCGCTGCTGAATTAGGTGCAAACCTAATCAATGGTACTGTCTTCCAGCTAGATATACCTGAGGGTGATAAAGATCCTTACACCCTCCACTATGCCGACCATTCTAATGGTGCTGTTAAAGGAGAAATGAAAACCCTGAAGGTGGATCTGGTAATTGGTGCTGATGGTGCCAACTCCAGAATTGCCAAAGCTATAGACGCTGGGGATTACAACTATGCGATCGCTTTCCAAGAGCGGATTCGTCTCCCTGAAGACAAGATGGCATATTACGAAGATCTGGCTGAGATGTATGTCGGCAATGATGTTTCTACCGATTTCTATGCTTGGGTGTTCCCTAAATTCGACCACGTAGCGGTTGGTACAGGAACCATGAAAGTTAACCAGGCTGACATCAAAAAGCTTCAGGCGGGTATCCGTAAGCGTGCTGCCAGAAGATTAGAAGGTGGCAAGATTATCAAAGTGGAAGCTCACCCCATTCCTGAACATCCTCGTCCTCGTCCCATCCGTGGCAGAGTTGCCTTGGTTGGCGATGCGTTAGGTACGGTCACTAAATCTTCTGGAGAAGGTATTTACTTCGCAGCCAAATCTGGTCGCATGTGCGCTGAATTAATCGTTGAGCGATCGCAAAATGGACAAAAAGTTCCCACAGAAAAAGACCTCAAGGACTTTATGAAGCTTTGGAACAAAGAATACGGTGCAACTTACCTGGTGCTAGATATTCTGCAACGAGTCTTCTATCGCAGCGATGCTACTCGTGAAGCATTTGTGGAAATGTGCGACGATATCGACGTACAAAAAATGACTTTTGATAGTTATCTCTACAAAACTGTAGTTCCTGCTAATCCTTTAACGCAGATGAAAGTAACAGCAAAAACGTTGGGTAGTTTGCTTAGAGGTAATGCTTTAGCACCTTAATAACTTAATAGTGAACAATTGATAATTTATTATTTATAGCATCAGGTTATTTAATCTGGTGCTTTTTTATGGCTAATTATACGTATGTCAATAGATAATTAATAATGAGGAAGATATTGCTCATTTTGCTTTCATTGCTCAGGATCAAGTAAAAAACTGGCAACAGATCAAATGAATTTTGAGTGAGTTTGCGATCGCAATATCAATCAATAAAAAAAGATGAGCTGTAACACCCATCTCTACTAACTTAACTTAACTGCGAACTGCGAACTACCCAGGCTCTTCCTCGTATTCAGGAGCCTTTTGCTTTTCAGGAATATTTACAGGAGGAGGATTATAAGGTTCTGGTTTGATATCATCGTCCCAAACATCCTCATTAGTTACCTCCTCATATTCATACTCTTTGACTGGTGCTGCTTCGTATACCTGAGCATCATAAACTTCGGGTTCCGCATCCTCCCAGTTGTTTTCTTCATATTCCTCTTCATAGGGAATCGCTTCCGCTTGTTGCCTCATTGGTGGTGGGGTGACACGGGCTTCTTGCCATTCATCTTCATCCCAACGTTCTTCCATGACAGGCTCTCTGGTATCCACTGGGGTCGAGATTGGGGTACGAATCGGAGTTCCCGTTGGTAACCGATTTTCTGCTTTAATGGTTGTAGGATAGTATTCCTCGCGATCGCTTTCCCATGGAGGACGACCAATACCCAAACGTTCCAAAAGTCCTACAGATATCTGTTCAATACGTTCTTCTGAACCCTCAAAAACGATCAAGCGATTTGGGCCACTACTAACAACTTCCTCAATTGATAGTTCGTAAGTACTGATAAACTGCTCAGGAATTTGCGGAATTCCTAAAGAGGCAATCACAATTGAGTTTAAGGTGCCATTTTCAGCATCAAACTGAAAATCTCTGACTTTGCCCAAAGGCTCTCCCGCCTCAGTAATAACCTCGCAATTGACCAGCTTGCTATATATTTCAATATCAATATCTTCGATTACATTTTCATCGTCTACCAAAATTACATCTCCAGTTTGGCGGATACTGTCGAGATACATATATTTTGGTATTCCAGAGACTGAAAGTAGATTATCCCGTAGTCCCAAAGCTACTACTTCTCTGCGGTCTATATCTACCAAGACCTCTTTTATCACCCCTAATCTCTTGCCACTGTTACGGGCAATTACTTGAGTGTTGATAAATTCAGAGCGTAGATGGATGTTTTCAGTTGTCATTTTGCTGTTTGGTTAATGTAAGCTACTGCTTGCACTCGCTGTTTGTATAATAGTTTTTTTAAATCTCTAACAGATTAAGTCTTTGTTTCAAAATAATGCCATAAAAGCCGTCAAAGTTATTGTTTTACAGTTGTTGAAATTAACACAAGGTTGGTTGTTCTATGATCATTCTAGCTAATCCCACAGTATTTGCCCTATTGGAGCATGAATACCATTTTTTGGCAAGAAAGTTATCCAGTAAAAACATACTAGAAGTAGGTAAGCAGAATTGAACGACTAACCGCTAACTTACTCCATCATCATGCGCAAGAGTTCATCAGTAGATATTTTCCCGCTAACTTCCGTACCTTCCAGTAGGCTATCGGCAAGATCTCGTTTGTGATGGTGTAACTCGACAATCTTTTCTTCAATTGTGCCTTTAGTTACCAGGCGATAGATAGTGACGGGACGTTGTTGTCCAATGCGGTGAGCGCGATCGCTTGCTTGATCTTCAACGGCGGGATTCCACCAGGGATCCATGTGGATCACATAATCGGCAGCAGTGAGATTAAGTCCTGTACCGCCAGCCTTGAGGGAGATTAAGAAGACATCACCTTTGCCCCCCTGAAATTGATCGACTCTAACCTTTCTTTGTTTAGCAGGGGTGCTACCATCGAGATATTGATAGGAGATCTTATTTTCCTCTAGGTAATCCCGCAGAATGTGTAGATGATCGACAAATTGGCTAAATACTAGGGCTTTATGGCGATTTTCTAATAATTCTGCTAGTGTTTCGCCAAATAATTCTAGTTTGGCGCTGGGTAAACTACTATCGGACATAACTAAGCGAGAGTTACAACAGGCGCGGCGCAGTTTCATAATTTCCGCTAATACCTGGAGATGTTTGGTTCCCGCAGTGGCATCACTATCAGCTAATTTGGCGATCGCACTTTGTCGAAGAGCTTCATAAAATGCTGTTTCCTCCTTAGACATCTCCACTTGCAAGGTAATCTCGGTGCGGGATGGCAATTCTTCTAATACTTGGGTTTTGGTGCGACGGAGAATAAAGGGTTGAATTAGTTTTTTGAGTTGTTTGCGTGAGGATTTATCTTGATTTCTTTCAATAGGTACAGCAAAACGTTGATTAAATTGTTCCCAAGAACCTAATAAACCTGGATTGATAAAGCGGAACAGATTCCATAATTCCCCAAGATGGTTTTCGATGGGTGTACCTGTGGTGATTAACTTAAACTTACCCTGGAGTTTCATCGCAGCTTGCGATCGCTTGGTCGCCATGTTTTTAATCGCCTGGGCTTCATCTAAGACAATGGTTTGCCATGACACCTCTGCCAACATTGAACCTACTTCTTCTTGCTGTAATAAACCATAACTACAGACAAACAGATCAAAAGGTTGCAAAGCGTCTAAAGTCTTTTGGCGATCGCCACTAGTAAACTGCACAGGATTAAGGGTAGGGGCAAATTTCTCTGCCTCACTAAGCCAATTCATACAGACGGAAGTAGGGGCAATAATTAGGGTTGCTCCCTGGGGGGCGTGATTCAGAATTAAAGCCAAGGCTTGCAAAGTCTTACCCAATCCCATTTGATCCGCCAAACAAGCCCCCACTCCCCAATGTGCTAACCGAGATAACCAATCAAAACCTTCAACTTGATAATCCCTTAACTCAGCTTGCAGGGTAGAAGGTAATTCTGGCTGGAGATCTTTAACTTCTTTCAATTTACGGACTTGTTGTTTCCAGTGTTTATCCGCTTTAACCTGACCAACATCGGCGATCGCATCTTCTAAAACCATCGAAGTCAAGGGGTGAAACTGTAAGCCTTGACCCTTTTTGCTACCAAAGGCTCTTAATTCATCCAAACGTTGCCGAAATTGCTGGGTTAGGGCGATAAATTGACCTTCTCCCAGAGGAATAAAACGACTCGGGGTTTGTTCTAAGAGTGCCAGTAAGTTTTCCATGTCTAGCACCAGATTCTCATCGAGTTGCAACTCGCCACTGGCAGCAAACCAGTCATTTTGGCGTTTAATCTGCATTTGAAAGTTACTCATGTCTGCATGATGAGAAATTCGTAGTTTTTCTCCCTCTGGCCACTCAATAATTACTTGTTCTCCTAATTGCTGGAGTTCTAATAATAAAGCTAAACAGTCTTCTGGGTCATCAATTAACCATTCCCCGTCTTCTGCTTCATAGCGACTGAGAATTGGACAGTATGTAATCACATTTTCCGCCAGTTCTGATTCCTGTGCCATCTGTCGCGTAGTTTGTAACCGTTGACCTTCAATCTCGGCAATTACGGTTGAACCACCCTTTCCTGGACGATAATAAGAACCCACCTCGCCAAAAGGACGACAAAGTAAAGCCACTTTTAACCCTGATCCAGCAGGAAGGAGATGGACATGGGGTAGAACCTGCGCCTCGACTTCCGTGGCACTTGCCACACCACCGCCAATGTCAGAATGCACGGTAACGATGGGGGAGACACCACTAATGGCAGCTAAAACCTGTTCTGACGCAGCAGCAGGAACATTTAAACAATTATTTTTACCCAGAATAGTGGCGATCCGCTGATGTTCGGGGGTAATTTTGATTACTTTAAGTCTGGTTGGTGTTTCCTTAACCAGGATGATCTCTTGATCTGAAGATAGCTTAGGGGAAAATTCCAGGGTTAACCGTTCTTCCTTAACTTTCTTGACGATTAATTCAGGTTCTCCTGCAACGATATCGAGACGAATTGTGCTCGAATTTGCCCAAAACACTAAAGGATGTCCCACCAACTCTAGCAAAGCGCGATCGCTAAAGCTATATTCAACCTGATGATAATAGCCATAATAATCAGTTTCGATCTGACTACATACTTTTAAATCTTGAGTCGTTAGATAATCAAATTGACCTGGATTTTGGTAAAGGCGTTTAATGGCGATCGCTCGACCTTTACTCCAACCCCCTTTGACGGACATTTTCTGTTCGCGGGGTTGCAAGACAAAGCTAGTAGAGTACAAGGTGAGAAACCAGACTAGACGTTTTTCGGATTCCAGTTTTACTTCCACCTCTGGTTTTTGCAGGTTTGCTAAAGCTTTTAAAGATATTTCCCACGGTTTTTGTGGTTTGATTAAATCTACCAGGGAAGGGTTATCAACCTTGGCATTAACTTCGGCGACCAAACTTTGCTTAGTTTTGAGACGAAATAGTAATTCAGCAGCTTCTACGGCTATCCAATAGTAACCGGCTGCTTCGGCTTGATCCGAGAGAAATTTTAATAACCTGGGAGTGCGTTTTCTAGCTTGTGCTTCATCTACCCAATAAAGACAAAGAGAACATACCAAAGTTTCTAGGCTATTACTCTCCTGATAAGAAAAAATTGAGTTGTGGTAGATCCAGTCCTTTTGACTCAGATCCCCCTGCTGAATTTGCAAGACTTTTAGTAGCCAACCATAGAGATAACTCAACCAATGATTATCCTGAGAAGCCATAATCTTGGCATAAACTACAGCTTCTCTTAGCCTTAAACCTGAACCATCTTGCAACAGTGCCAAGACAAAAAATATCCCCGCAATACCAGAGAAGAATGGTTTCTTTTTTTTCGTCCTCTTCTTCAGAGATTGATAGGCAGAGGTATAAAAAGCGATCGCCTGTTGATAATCTCCTGATAAAAAGGCTAACCATCCCCAATAAACATCGGCTGAGGTGGTAAAGTTGTCGCTAACTTGCTCTAAATAATGTCTTGCTGCCTCGATATCATCTCGTAAAATTAGCTGCTCTACTAACAACAAGAGTAAACGATCCGAACCACGTCCATCATCATTATTAGCTTCAGCTTTCAGAAGAGCAAATGGTTCCTCTGTCGGAGATAAATTCAGCACTGAATATGACAAAATACTCGCCAATCCTGACTCGTATAACTCTTGGGGTAGTTGATTAAACCATTCAGGATCGAAAGGATTATTGAAGAAAAAACTCAGAATGTCATCTAGTTCAATTTGTTCTGGGTAATAGCTGTATTTCTCGTAACATTCCAACTGCTGACAGATAAATTCTAAATCTTGCCGATAGATACCAATGCGAACTTCTCGGAGTAGTTGCTCGATGCTCTTAAAGACTCTGTAACTGCTACTGTTGTAACGAGTCGCAATTGGTAAACAAATTTCAATCACCCGCAGCATATTTTCCCAGACACCAGCTTTGATTGCGTCACGGGTAGCAATTTCGGCAATTAAAGGATTACATTGCGGAGATCTACCAGTCTCCTGGATCAATAGTCCTTGCTGTAAGAGACTTTCTAGGTGGGGTTTGAGAGTTTTGCTATTAAAAGCTTTTCCCTGTTCATCTTTTTCCCCGATCCGATGGAAACATTGTACAAAGTTGCTTCTGGTAACAGGCTCATAGATTACCGAAAATAGCCTGACAATTTGCTTGGGTGTTGGGGGTAATTTTTGATAGGTTTGGTTAAGTTGCTGACGCAGTTGGCTAATTTCAGTTCCAGAAGCAAGCATGATAGACTTATAAGTATCAACGCAGGTATATAATCGTTTCCAATACGATTCACTTATTAATTATCCCATAGCAAACAGACGAACCTCTCAATTTAATTATCGAAAAAGCATAATTATCTTGGAGAGATTTAGTTATTGAGAATAAATACTTAGAGCCGTTGTGATCGCAATTTATATCAGTATCTAAGTATTATTGAAGTATTGTTAGTTTTTCTCTTACTATCGGTTGATATTCTGCTTGAGAAAAAGGTTTAATATCATCCAAAGTAGAATAAGTCATTTTACATAAAAACCTATAATTTAAAGGAGTTGGAAGTTGGTTAATGCGCTCAACTTTCACTTCAACTAGTTGGGGATCTTTCATCAAGATCTCAAAAATATTACTCAACAAATAACGAGGACAATAACCGACAATGTAATGGTCTTGAGTATTAAGAGTTAAAGCTCTTCTATCATATTCATTCTGGAACTCATTAGCCAACAATAATTTGTCCCCAACGTTAAACTGTTCGATTCTAGCGATCGCCGCTTCGGGTAAATATCGCAGCCCATGAGCAAAGAAGTGTAGTTGGTATTTACCTTCTTCATCTGCTTCAGGACAAGGAAACACAGTTAAAGAATCAGTTTCTCTTTTGCCTTCACTTCGAGCCAGTAAGACCATTGGATCATCTTCATTAAGAGAAATATTTAACCGTTCAACAAAACTTTTATATTCAGGACGAGAACGAGACATTAAGCGATTGGCAAAAACAGGAAATAAATGAGTTGAATAATAGACTTCATTCCATTGAGGAAAAGAAATTAAAGGCTGAAATCCGCACTGTTGTTCGGCATCTTTTGCTCCTTTAATATAGACAAACTGATATCGCTCACCATCAAAAGTTAATCGACCTACGGGAAACCAAACCCGACTTTCATAATCTTGCCAAGCGAGAAATAAGGCTTTTGGTATATTGGGCTTCATGATTTTTGTAATGATAAGAGCCGATGTTGATTGAATATCAGAATGTCTTGAGCGAATTTTACTGCTATGGGAGAAATTCGTCTTTGAGGTATGGCTTGTAAGATTAAGTCTATATTTTCCTTGGAGATACTCGCAAGACGATTTAACCAGACTTGAGCAGTTGCAGAATGACGATTAGCTAGCTCCTTAAATAATTCAAATGTTTTTAACGGTTTTTTGTCATTCACATCTCGATAGAATGCTGAAAAACATTTCTTGGCATAGGATTCTACAGAACGTACTTTGCGTTTGTCATCTAACAATTCTCTACCTAAACAGGAAGCATGGTCGTAGGTTGGAGATAGATAAAGTAGGTCAGAAGAATTAGCTTGTCTGCTGGTGACAAAACCCCAATTCTCATGATGGCGATCGCCATTGCCAATCAAAGCATCTAATAAAAGATAACCAACAAATAAATCTCTAGCAGTCCGAATACCATCTGGTGCGTGCCAATCTGGAGGCAACTGCACTTGACTCGATTCGATAGCACTAAACACGACATCAATTGTATACTG
>CBDUCX010000077.1:0-17723 GCA_965365755.1 uncultured Pleurocapsa sp. | reverse complement strand
CGGATAATTGAAGGGATAGGAATAATCTTATCATTGGAAAATACTCACAAACAAGTTGTTTGTCCCGCTTGTGGTCAAACTACTGATTTATTACATCAAAATAATTTCCAAACGGTACGAGATTTATCCTTTGGACAACAAGCAGTTTATTTAAAAGTAAATCGCCGAAGAATGCGATGCCCTCATTGTCAAAATAAGTTTACTGAAGAATTAGAGTTTGTTAGAAGAAAAAGATTGCATACAAAAAGATTTGTTAAAAAAATAATTGAAGAAGTTTTAAATAGTGACATCCGAAATGTTGCCAAAAGAAATGATTTGAGCGAACAAGAAATTGAAACAATGTTGAAAGATTTAGGGTTAGACTTGGTCGCAGAAAAACCTGTCAACTTAAAGAAATTAGGAATTGATGAAATAGCAGTAGTAAAAGGGCAAAGAAATTATTATGTAGTTTTAGTAGTTTGACGTAAAAAACAATTTGAGCTAGTTATTCAGTAACAACTAACAACTAACAACTAACAACTAAACAACTAACAAATTTAGCAATGCCTCATAAGACTCGAAGATCTGTTGATATTTTTAAAATTTTAAATATCTTAGTCATTTGTATTTCTGTAGCTGTCTGTTCGATGATGATGCTAGTAGATATTCCTGGGGTAGAGTTGTTAGAAACTAATCCTAATTGGTTATTAATTTGGCTGGTTGCCTGGAGTATCAAACGAACAATTTGGCAAGGTGCGATCGCTGGTTTAATTATGGGCTGGATTTATGATGGTATTGCGGTTAATTCTCCTTCCCATGTGCTTAGTTTTATTTTGGTAGGAATACTTACCTCTAGTTTACAAAAGCAGAAATACATTGGTGAAGACTTTATTTCGATCGCTTTAGTTGTCTTTTTTATGACCATCTTGGCTGAAACTATTTTTGCTTGGCAATATGCAACGGAATATCTGGTTAGCATTGACGAAGTTATTCAGCAGTATAAGCAGATAGTTATTATCTCAGCGATTATTACTAGTCTTTGGAGTCCTGCTTTTTATTATCCTTTCAATTTATGGCATGAGAGAATAAGATTACGGCAAAAAAGCTAATCTTGAAGCACAAACTTGACATTATTTGGCGCGAGTTCGGAATGGTGAAATAAATTATGTCGGGCAAAGAGTTCTTCTACTATTAAATAGTAGTTCTTTTTAAAATTCTGAGTTATGGCTACATAGATTTTAAAGCTTCTGTTGAACTAAATTGACTATGGCAGAAATCGACTGAAAATTCTTGGGGAGAATGTCCTCATCCTCTACCATGATGTCAAATTCCTCTTCAATAAAGGTAATAATTTTAATAATTCCCAGAGAATCAACAATTTCACTGGCTAACAAAGCCTTTGTGTCGTCAAGCGATCTCTGTTCAACATCAGGAAAACTTTCTTGAATAAACTGTTGAATGGGACTCTCTATATCTTGTGCTGTCAGGCTCATTAAAGATCGATAACAAATAAAATAATTTAGCTATAAGAAGTTTATAGCATTTTAGTTGTTAACTTCACGCCACGAGAAGCCTCCCGATTTATCGGGGGTGAGGGAAAAAATGTATGGGGATTTGGGGACTTGGAGATTTGGGGAATAATGATCTCCCTTCTTACGAAGTTTGCGACGCGGAGCTAGTCCTTGTTTTGTCTTATCTAAAGCTAAAGAGTTGATCGTAAGCCAGATAAGACTAGACGTAGAATTGAGATTCGTTTTATTCCTCCTGGTCAATCAAAATAAGCTATTTGTTAATTACCCACATGCCGACATCTTGCCTTCTCAGCTTAAGAGAAAGTTCCATCACTTCCTTGGGCTTCTTCTTGTTTAGATACTCTGATTCCTGCCCTAGCATAGTGCAAATACTTACCTAAGCCCTTGTATTCTGTGTGAGTCTGATGATCATCAAGCCTCTGAGTAACTCTCGACTTCAATCTGCTGTTAGCTGATTCGATCGCATAAATTGTTAAGCCGATTGCCAGCCAAAAGCACAGGCTTAAGACTAAAGTTGTACTATTGATCGCCAAAATACCGATAATCTGCCCTAATATCTGCTCTGGACGGATTACAGGAACATCAAGGTAGTTAGGTAACCGATTAACAAATAAACCAGCCGCCAAAGTTCCCCAAATACCACAACCAAGGTGAACAGGAATCGCACCCACGGGATCATCGATACGCAATATTTCTAATAGTTTCTCCGCTGAAATGATCCAAATACTACTAATGGCACCGATCAGAATCGCCATCGCTAAACTGACATAAATAGAAGAAGCGGTAATGCTAACTAACCCACCTAAGATACCGTTAATTACCAGAGGTAAGGTGAGTTTCTCGCTACGCAAACCCCGTAATAACAGCAAAAAAACTCCGCCAGATGCTCCAGCTAACATCGTAGTAATAATCACATGGGGCACATCAGCAATCAAATTCGCCGAGCCACCATTAAACCCCAGCCAGCCTAACCAGAGAATTAAACAACCGAGAGTGGAGAGGGAAAGATTATAGTAACCAAAGGTTTGAGAAGGAGCAGAAAAGCGATTACCCCTTGCCTCATCGGGGTTATAGCCTTGCCATCCCCGACGAGGGCCAATCAGAATTGCCCCGACTAATCCCGCCATTCCACCAACAGAATGCACCACCGTAGAGCCAGCAAAATCGATAAAGTTATAGTTATTGGTGAGCCAGCCATTAGGATTCCAAACCCAACGACCAGTTATCGGATAAGCGATCGCCACTAACAAAAAACTAAACCAGAAAAAAGCCCAAAATTTAACTCTTTCCGCCATCGCGCCGGAAACAATGGTGGCGGTAGTACCAGCGAAAACTAACTGGAAAAAGAACACCACCATCCAAGGTTGTTCGGGATAAAGAGAGTCTAGGCTAGCAAAACCCCAGTTAAAACTAGCCTGTAACGGTGGGTCAAATGCCTTGAAGAAGAAACCCGTTAACCCCATCCAAGGGTTGCCATCACCATACATCAACCCGAAACCCAGTACCCAAAAAGCCAGGATGGAGACACAGAAAACAATTAGGTTTTTAGCCAGTACGTTAGTCGCATTTCTAGTTTGACACAAGCCTGCTTCCAACATAGCAAAGCCTGCATTCATAAAAAACACTAGACTACCAGCTACTACTAACCAGAGAGTACGTATACTTACCGATTCTTCTGCTTCAGGGACTTGGGCTATTACTGGCTCTACCAGAATAAAGACCAAGACTCCCACTATAACTAAACTAATATATCGATATTTGAATTTGGTTGCGATCGCCACTTTAAGAACTTAATTGTAATATTACTGTCCTAAAATTTTATGCTGATTAGGCGACGGTCAAACAAAAATTATTCTGGCATAATCAGATTTAGTATTTGATTTTGAGAGCAGATTTTAGATTTTAAGTCAATTCTCCATTACTTAAATATAAATGGCGATCTGATTACATTCTTTCTAAGACTTTAATGCCTAGCAAAGATAAGCCTAACTTGATAGTACGGGCAGTTAAATCAGCCAAAATTAAGCGAGATGTGCGCTGAGGTTCATTAGCATTTAAAATATCGCATTGTTCATAGAATTGATTGAACTTTTGACTCAATTCAAACAAATATAAACAGATACGATTGGGTAATAAACTTGCTTCTACTTCTTTAATTACTTCTTCAAGTTGCAAGATGTGTTTCGCTAAAGCTAATTCAGCAGTTTCAGTTAAGACAATTGCTGTATTACGATCTAACTGAGAAAAATTAATGTTTCCTTTGCGACTTACTCCTTGTACTCGCACGTAAGCATATAGTAAATAGGGAGCAGTATTGCCCTTTAAGTCGAGCATTTTATCAAAGTCAAACTTATAATCGGAGGTACGATTTTGACTAAGATCTGCATATTTAACAGCACTCAATCCAACTATCTTGGATACGTGGTCTACAAATTCATCCTTTTCTTCTCTCTCTTCTTCTTTGAGTCTGGTATTTATATCAGAAAATGCTCTAGCTATTGCTTCATCTAATAAATCTTTGAGCTTAACGGTTTCTCCTGAGCGAGTTTTGATTCTCTTCCCGTCTTTACCTAATACCAAACCAAAGGGGACATGAACAACTTCTACCGACTCAGGTAAGATTCCTGCTTTTCTGGCTACCTGAAATACTCCTGCAAAATGATTGGCTTGTCCAGCATCGGTAACATAAATAATTCTGTCTGCACCATCCTCTTTAACTCGATATTTAATTGATGCTAAATCCGTCGTGGCATAGTTAAAACCGCCATCAGTTTTCTGCACAATTAATGGCAGAGGATCGCCATCCTTATTGGTAAAACCGTCGAGAAAGACACACATTGCTCCCTCGCTTTTTTCTAGTAAGCCCGCCTCGTTTAACTCACTCACCACATCTTCGAGGAAAGGATTGTAAAAAGACTCCCCTCTTTCTTCTAGATCAATATCTAATAAATCATAAATTACCTGAAACTCCTTACGGGATTGATCACATAACAACTTCCAAGCATGAAGACTATCTTCCGCACCAGCTTGTAAATTAACTACCTCTTGTCTGGCGGTTTGTTTAAATTCTTCATCTTCATCAAAACGAACCTTGGCTTTTTTATACAGTGATACCAAGTCACCAATATCTAGAGCATTAGCCGTAGTTAAAGCTTCGGGATAGGCTTCTCTGAGATAAGCAATCAACATGCCAAACTGAGTACCCCAATCCCCTACATGATTGAGACGCAGCACATTGTAACCGCGAAATTCTAGAATACGAGCGATCGCATCACCAATAATTGTGGAACGCAAGTGTCCTACGTGCATTTCTTTGGCAATATTGGGACTGGAAAAATCGACTATAACCTTCTTGGTTGGCTCTACTAGAGGAATACCTAATCTTTCGTCTGGTTGGATTTTAGTCAGCAATACCCCAATATAATCAGATTTTAGCGTAAAGTTGATAAAACCTGGCCCTGCAATAGTCGGTGTTTCGCAGATATCTTCTACCTGAAGCTGATCGATAATGGATTGAGCGATCGCTCTCGGATTTTGCTTGAGGGGTTTGGCTAGGGACAAGGCAACATTAGACTGATAGTCGCCAAATTTGGGATTATTGGTGGGGGCGAGTAAAGGATCGGTATCCGCTAATTCTGTGCCAAAAGCAGACACCAAGGCTTGGCTAACAGAATCTTTAAGCTGTTCTAGTATAGAAGTCATAATATTATTTGGTTGAAGCCAGAAGACATTTGTAGCCGTTAAGCAGCTATTTCCCAGAATAATAAATTTATCATTTATTCTGCTATTTCTCCTGATGAGTATTTATTTAATCTGAGATTACTTGAACAGGGTAGTTGTAAAGTGGAGTGAGAACGCAATACTTTTCAAGTGCCATCATTTAAATATTCTTCGTTTGATATGTAAGTTTCTATATTCTTTAATATTTCTCTCAAATAACAAATAACTCTTCTTTGGATTACTAATAATTCATCGGCTGTTGCATCTTTGCCCACTTCCTCAAAGGACTTAAAACCGTGAGCTAAATCATTTCTATTTCTCTTGATTATTAGTAGATCTTTACCATTGTCGGTTTTTCGCGCGTTCGTTTCAACTGAAAAACCGTATGACCTAGATGTTTCTTTTATTTTTCTAGCATCAATGTTGCCTGAAAATAGCTTATCTCTGTTAAAGCTAGCAGAAATAATATCTTGAGAAATTGTATCTATTTTAGGTAGTAAATCTTCTACTGAATTATTAGTTTTAAAGTTTTTGACTATTAACTTTTTTAGTTCATCACGTACATCATCAAACGAAGTTTCATTCTGTTTTAGTTCGTCAAATATTGCTTCAATTGCATTACTCATACTAGATTCAACTAAATTGTACAATAGCAAAAATCCTGTTGCTTTAAGCGTTTTTTCTAACTCAGAATCTATCTTCTTATTTTTATAATTTTGAGGACTTTGAATATTAGGCATGTTTAATTTAATCGAACCTTGCTCTAAATTTTTGAGAAATAAAAAATACTTACTTACTTCTTTCGCTCGCGTATCAAAATCTTCAAATAATATGCTTCTCATTGATTATCTAGTAGGCAGTCCCGAACATACTCTAGGCGTTTAACAACCTTATTATTAGAACTGCTAGCATTTGATTTCGTAAGCTTGTCAAATTCTGTTGAGTTAATAAAAGATACTGAACTTGGAGTTAAATCTTTATTTTCTCTAAGTGCTAGTGCTGTCCCTACAGTGATCGATTCAAATTTTATGCGTGTGGTTGGTTCATATTGCCTTTTCGTTTTTCTATAAATATGTAGAGCATTTGGAAGGTATTTCTTGATGAATCTTAGCATTCGATTAAACTCATCTCTCATAACATTAATATTAGAGGACTTAGAATTGTTTTCCTGTTCTAGATAATTGTCTAAAAATTCATGAACTTTTTTACCAGTATAGTTTTCATAGTTGTTTAAAAAGGCGAAAAAGCGTAAGACAAATTCTTGTGGATCTCGTTTACTAATCTCTGCTTCAGTAAATGAGCACAAATCTCTGAAAAGACTTTCTTTTGATAACTCTTCAATTAAGTCAAGAAATTTTCCTGGTCTAATACCTCTCCTTTTTTCCATTTCATTCAAATCGACACTGCCAGTATTTAGTCTTTCAAAAATATCTCTTCTTATTTTTTCATTGGCTTTATCCGTTAATTGAATCATTCTAATAGTTGTTCGATTAAATCTTCGTTGGCGCGAAAATGGCAAATCTTCAAATTTAAAACCATTAAGACTTTTTAAGTCCTTAAGATTACTTAGTTGTAGCTGGTTACTAATAAATCTAGATAATGTACGAATACGTTGCGTACCGTCTATAATTTCCAAACGTGCCAAATCTTCAGATTCGCATTCATCTCCCACAAAGTCGGCAACAAATATATATGGTATTGGTAAACCTAATAATATTGACTCAATAAATTTTGATTGTCTATCGTCATCCCATGTCATCTCTCGTTGATAATCAGGAATAAATAACTCATTTTCATCCGCCTCTATTCCTGCCAAATACTTATTGACAATTATTTCAATTGGATATTCTAATGTGCTATAATCAACAGACTTTCTTTTATCCCGTATTTCCGCTTCAGCAGTTTCTTTTTTCTCGTTAGAAATTTTTTCTACTTGAGTAACCATCTTTAATATTCCAAGAGAATTTTTACTATCTTTTAAGGGATTAATATTTATTATGATGTGATCCTTTATCTCTATAGTTCATTCTAGCTTATGGGGCATAAGTTAGAAGTATTATGAAGTTTTTGAGCTAACAAGTTTTAAATTAAATATTATAATGAGGTTTTCTTAAATTAGTACAATAACGAATCAGAATTAGTTTCAATCAGGCAAAATTTAGTATTACAGTAAAATATTAGAAGCTAGTTGGAGACTAATATAAATGAACAACGAATTAGAATCATTACTCCGATTAGTATCTCGTCGAGGAATTAGTCACGCTGAAGTCTATCAGGTAACCTCTCAGTCTCAACCAGTCTTTTTTGAGGGTAATCGTCTCAAGCAGCTAGAAAGTTCCCAATCTGTCGGCACTGCGTTACGTCTCTGGCAAAACAATCGACCAGGTTTAGCGGTGGCTTATGGCAAAATTGAGCCTGAATTATTAATTGATAAAGCGATCGCTCTAGCGAATCTCAATGAACCTGAAACCATTGAATTAGGGACAGCACGGAAGGCAATTTATGATTTGACAGGGGTTAGCGCTTCGGTTCAAGATTTAATCGCCATCGGCAATCAAGCCATTAGTAAATTACGGGAAGAATACCCCGAATTGATTTGTTCGGCAGAATTGGAATTTGAACAAGAAAGCACCACTTTAATTAACTCTCAAGGACTGCATTGCCACTATAAGGAGTCGGGTTTAAGTTATTCCCTCGGTGCGGAATTAGTTCGCGGCGAAGACTTTTTAGGTATTTTTGATGGGGAATACAGCAAAGAGAAATTAAATCTTGATCCAGTTATTGAGCAAATTATCTGGCGTTTAGATTGGGCAAAAGTCAATGTGACCCCACCTCAAGGCAATATCCCCGTATTACTTACCGCCAATGCTGCTACCATACTTTGGGATACGGTTGCCTCAGCTTTGAATGGCAAGAGGGTTAGGGAAAATTCTTCTCCCTGGAGTACTTTAGATCAACAGTTGATCGTCTCGGAATTAATCAGCTTATCTCAACAGCCAGACTTACAGCCCTACGACTGTCCCTTTGATGACGAAGGGATGCCGACGCAAAAGTTAAATTTGATTACCAATGGGGTCTTAAATCAATTTTACTGCGATCGCACTATTGCTAGAGAATTAAATTTTCAACCCACAGGGAACGGCTTTCGTCCCAGCCTAGAAAGTTATCCCAGTCCCTCTCTGGTTAATTTGATAGTTGCCCCTGGTGAGGATTCCTTTACCGAGTTAGTCCATAAATTAGACCATGGCATCATTGTTGATCAGATGCTGGGGGGTGGTGCAGACATCAGTGGCGATTTTTCCGTTAATGTCGATCTCGGTTACAGAGTTGAGCAGGGCAAAATAATGGGGAGAATTAAAGATACAGCGATCGCTGGTAATGTCTATCAGATATTAAAACAGATTAAGGCGATCGGCAACGACTCTACCTGGAATGGTTCTTGCAATACTCCATCTTTATTAGTAGAAGGCATTTCCGTTTGCGGTTAACGGCGAGAGTCGTCAAGAGCAGCAACCTTCTTTTGAGAAATAATCCAAGACGAGCTAATAGATAAAGTTTCTTTTGACTTGGTTTGGAATTGAGCATTCAAGGGAAAATCATTGTTTTGTAATAGCTGTTGCGCTCTTTGGGATACGGAAGTTTGTACTTCGACGATATCCTGTCCCACAGATTCAAATAAATCGATAAAATCGTCATGTCTTAAGCGATTCATATACATATATCTGTTTCCCGCATATTTATCCCATTGATCATCAGAATACTGGAGGAAATTGATCGGGGATATATTGCGATCGGAATGAGAAAAATGATCGCTATAGTCTACCTTATGAACAAATAACCCATTGTCCCTAATTATGCGGTTGCCTTCCTGGAGTATTTGCTTAAGGGTATCTCCTGGAATATGCTCAAATACCGTATAGGAAGTATGAAAATCAATGCTTTGAGGAGGTAATTTAGTATCAGTAGCATCACTTGGTGCCAGATAATCAATCTGACATAAATCTAAAAATGCGCCAGTGGAAAAATTAGCAGTTTTAGCATACCGTAACAAATCATCAAATCTTGGCTGGTTTAATAAAGAACCAAAGATATCCCGAATTTCTACTTCGTTGTTGACTATATACTCCAGACTTTCGGCAATTAACTCTTCTTTCAGGTAGGGATTTAAATCAATCGTGATCGTTTTCTTGGCACCCATCAACCAGTAAGCTAAAGGAACCAGAATAACTCTCCCCGTCCCAATTTCCAAGAAAGTTTTCTGATCAAGTTCCCAACCCTGTTCAATGATTAGTTTCCCAGTTTCGATTCCCGCTAATAACTTACGCACTGGATTAACTCTCCGCAATCCCCCAAAACGTCTTTGCATCTGATAGTAAGCAGCATAGGAAGCCGAAGACGGCAGAAGAGCGATCGCATTTTGAATCTTAGATTTTAGTTTCCAGTGCATTTTGATTGATTTTGAATCAGAATATTTTATAAATCAGCAGTGTTGCTGATGTAAATTATAAAACTGATCGCATTAAGAAACACTTTCTATGAGACTGTTTAGCTACGCCCGTGTTTCCAACTCTCAGCAATCCCTCGACATTCCCTATCAAGACATTACTAAGTTTTGTCAGCGTCGAGTCGATTTAATTACTGTAAATCAATAATTTTATTGAGAAGAAAAAAACTAAAACAACAGATTATATGAATAAACTACGAACCAGAAGTAATAAATCTGTCTTGGTAAATGATTTGAAGATTTCTGTATTTTTACTTATTTTTACTTAGCAGACTTAATACTAGGGAAGCTGACAGGCTTAGTTCTTATACTTTAAATCACAATTGTTTAAAACACAAATTTTTTGGATTCTATTTAATATATATATTCTTGAGATTATCTGCATGTAAATACGGAAAAAAATTTATTTAAATATCTAGATTTTATTGATAACTTTACCAAATTTTTTCTATTACTTTACTTACAAAAGCTATTTTTAGCTGTATGCTTGTAACAGGTAAATAATATAACAATGGTTATTATCAATGAACTATAAAAATTTAAAGAAACTAATTACTACTTTTACTGTTCCTAACCTGTTTTTTTTGGCTATTGCATCACCTGCAGCTTACGCTCAAGAGCTTAGTAATTATGGTATGGAAATAACCTACCAAGATTCGGCATTTCAATGTTCTAGTACACAAGGATTAGCTGATATTAAAGCAGTATTTTATAACAGCTCTAATCGTCAAATAATAAGAGTGTTGTCCCAAGGAGAATCTGCTTATTTCCCCGTTGACTCTCTAGCAGATTTAAATATTGCTTACACCTTTGAGAATGCAGACTGTAGACCAGAAAATTACTATTTTGCCAAAGGTACTGAGTTATTAGAATCAGATGATCCAATACCTAATTTTCCAGGAATCTATGGACAGACAGATGTTAGTGATATGCTCAGTAATTTAGAAAGTTACGAGCAATTGTATCTAGTTGAGCTAGGAACATCGAATCATAACAGTGCTGCTTATGATTTGCAAGATGTAGTGCTAGTCATTGACAATAACCCGACTCTTCCTGCATGCTCTATTTTAGAAGACAGCAATTCAGGTCAAGGTAATAACCCAGATGTCAATCTTACTTTAAATGACGGAACTCGTATTACAGGCTCATACGATGTTAACAATTCAGGTAACGCTATCAATAATAATTTAAACGTAAGTACTTCAGATGGTACTAGAATCCAATATTCAAATCTCTCACCATATCAAAAAAGCGAATTTGATGCCAAAGCCAGAGTACAAGTATGTAATCTTTTCTCTGATGATGAGAACCTAGGTTTCCTGAATAACTCTCCTAATTTAATGAATGACTATGCTCAAACTTCAAGTAACAAGCCAGTTATTATTGATGTCTTAGCAAACGACTCTGATTTAGATGGAGACACTCTCGACTTAGAAAGTTTTAATATTCCTATTCCTACCGAATTTCGAGGAAATGTAGAAATTATTAACGATAATGGGGTTAAAAAAATCAGGTATACTCCCGAACAAGCAGGTACATATAATTTCACTTATACTGCTATTGATAGTTTCGGTGGCACTGACACTACTAATGTAACTGTAGATGTTTTTGTAGCTGATTAATAACGTAAAAATCACATTAACGTGAGCGTCCAAAGAACTTAGATAGTTTTTCTCTTTCCTGATTACCTTTTTTCTAACTGGTTATTTATAAGCAGCATGATGCAACTCTAGATAGTTAACCTGGAGTTGCACTAGTTGGAAGTCAGCATGCCAAAAATTAGGGGGTGTATCTTGCCCCTAATTTGGTCGTCAGCTAAATCGAGATTAGTTTTTAGATTATGTTGATAGATTTTAACTCTTAGCTTCTTGTGACGTAATATAATCAGCGAAAGCTTGAGGATAAACAATTAAAAAATAGACCCACCAAGCAACAATAGGTAGAGCGATCGCCACAGTTAGCAGAACACTATGCAAGACAAACCAACTACCAATAATAATTGTCAGTCCAGTTAAAATAATTGACCAAGGTTGACACCAAGCAGGTTTATAGTCCCAAATATTGGTTGATTTTGGATTCGATTCCGACTTCATAATTTGTATTTATATATTTATTATTCTTTACCTGATAACACATGCTGTTGTGCCGCGAGTAACTCTTTAATTCCCTTCTCTGCCAAATCTAGCATTTTGTTTAATTGCGATCGCGTCATACTATTAGACTCAGCTGTCCCCTGAATTTCAATTAGTTCCAGTTTGCCGTTCATCACCACGTTTAAATCTACATCTGCTGCCACATCTTCTGGATAATCCAAATCTAAAAATGCTTCTCCATCAATTAAGCCTACCGATACCGCAGCTACAGGTTCAATCAAGGGAGAATTATTTAACTCCCCTGCGGTAATTAGTTTGTTGATTCCATGAGCCAAAGCGACATAGCCACCTGTAATTGAGGCGGTACGTGTTCCTGCATCAGCTTGCAGCACATCCGCATCAATCGTAATCGTTTTCTCCCCCAACCCCTTGAGATTAATTGCTGCCCGCAAACTTCGTCCAATCAGCCGTTGAATTTCTTGGGTACGTCCCGAAAGTTTCATTAACTCCCTTGTATGGCGGCTATTTGTCGCCCCAGGTAGCATCCTATATTCTGCCGTAAGCCAAGCTTGACCAGTGTTGAGCAAAAATTTAGGCACTCGATCTTCGATGCTCACCGTACAAAGAACTTTGGTTTTACCACATGTGATAATTACCGAAGACAAGGGATTTTCGACAAAATCTAATTCAAACCGATGCTGGCGAAGCTGACTAGGTTGACGGTCATTTAAACGCTTCCAAGACAAAATACTGCTCCTAAAATTGATTGATCTACAAGTTTGCCAAAAAGTTGCGAACTTTAAATCAATAAATTAACAAGTTGAGACAGTTCTTAACTAAATCCTATTTAATTCAGTAATTAAGACACCAAAGTCGTTATTCCGTAATTGATGTATTTTTGGTTACAAACTTCAAGAAGAGTAAAGCTTATCCTGTAATGGTAATGGTTATTTAAGATTTTTAAAATTATCTGCCAAAGTCAATTTTTCCCTCTATTCTATAAAGAACAAGGGCATTAGATCAAACTAAGCCCTGTTGAACAAATAGTTTCATCGGAAAATATGTATCAGCCGTGTCAAATTTCTTTCTTTCTCTATTTTTAGCTGCCTTCGTGAGCTTTGCTGCCCCAGTAATGTTGATTGCTGGAGTATTAGGGTTTCTCATTTTTACTAGCTATATCCCTGGTTTTTTAGCAGTGAGTAATCAAGGAATGTCCTATGTTTGGGATTTTTTGGCAGTGTTCGGTGATGGCAAGCCACTTCAGGGGGTAATAACTATTGGCATCACTGTTAGTATCGCAGGGATTTTACTGGATCTTTTAAACTTTTATCGTTACCAAAGTTTGCAAGATAAAGATTTTAGTTAATGGAGTTAATTAGTGGTTAACTAGCAAAAAAGGGTAGGTAATACCCACCCTAAATTACTGAATTGTAAATTGTAATGATTGAATTTTAATGAATCATTGGCTATTCATATTACTTATTAGGTTGGGGTGTCATCCGCAAGTAAGGTTTGATTTCTTCCACACCTTTGGGGAATTTTTGTTTTGCTTCGTCAGTAGGAATAGCAGGAGAAACGACAACATCTTCGCCATCTTTCCAGTTTACAGGGGTAGCAACTGAGTAATTATCAGTTAATTGCAAAGAATCAATTACTCGCAAAATTTCGGGAAAATTACGCCCTGTACTGGGAGGATAAGTCAAAGTAAGACGTAATTTCTTGTTGGGGTCAATAATAAACACGGAACGCACTGTTACCTTAGCATCGGCGTTAGGGTGGATCATGTCGTAAAGGTCAGAAACCTTCTTATCTGCATCCGCCAAGATAGGATAATCAACTTTGGTTCCTTGAGTCTCGTCAATATCACCAATCCAGCCATTATGAGAATCTACATCATCAACACTTAAAGCGATTGTCTTGACGTTGCGTTTATCAAATTCTGATCTGAGTTTAGCTACTTCTCCTAATTCAGTAGTGCAGACGGGAGTGTAGTCAGCAGGGTGGGAGAAGAGTACTACCCAGCTATCTCCAGCCCAATCGTAGAAGGAAATTTCCCCCATGCTGGAAGCTTGAGTAAAATCAGGCACTTTATCGCCTAATCTAAGTTGAGCCATTATTAAAACCTCGATTTCGTTCTAGAAAAGCAGTTTTATATCTTCCCATGATAATGATACCTGTGTATCCTTTGCTTAATCCTTCTTGATAACAGATCTTATCTCTTAACTTATCGATGATTCTTGATGACAGTAGAATAAATCTAATCGAATTGTAACGAGTGGTGGATTTTTGTGGTAAAGCCAAGTTATTCTTTTCTTTCTCTAGGTTTGGGGCTAATTTTTTGTTCAGTCGGAGGTTCGCTGCAATCTAGTTCAGTATCGGCACAAGTAACTCCCGATGGTACAACATCCACAACTGTCGATGTTAATGGTAACAGTATTGAAATTAACAATGGAGATCAGAGAGGGACAAATCTCTATCATAGTTTCCAGGATTTTTCTGTTCCTAATGGCGGAGAGGCATCTTTTAATAACGCCCCTGAAATCAGCAATATTTTTTCTCGTGTTACGGGAGGAAATATTTCTAATATCGATGGTTTGATTCAGGCTGAGGGGAACGCAAATTTATTTCTAATTAATCCTGCGGGGATTATGTTTGGTGGAGGTGCGCGGTTAGATATTGGCGGCTCTTTTTATGGCAGTACTGCCGATAGCATCTTGTTTGAAGAAGGCGAATTTAGTGCGACGGACATCACCAACACTCCTGTCTTAACAATTAATGCGCCAATTGGTCTTAACTTTCGCGACAATCCTGCTCAAATCACGGTAAACGGTAACGGAGAGACTAGTCTAGCAGTAAGAACAGGACAAGATATTGCCTTAATTGGTGGAGAGCTAAATTTAGATAGTGGACAAATTGTTGCCCGAGGAGGAACTGTTACTTTGGGCAGCCTGAATATAGCTGACATAGTTGAGTTTGATGATACTAGCGGATTTAGTTTTTCGTCGAGCGCTACTCGTGGCAACATTAGTTTGAATAATTTTGATATTTTTGTTAGTAGTGACACAAGTGGCTCAATTAATCTTGATGCAGCTAACATCAACCTTTCAGAATCTAGTTTTTTTGGTGGTATTGCAACTGATTCGGGTTTTGTAGAGGCTCAAGCTGGAGATATTAATCTTGTGGCGACGGGCGAGGTTAACTTGAGTCAAAATAGCCTAATCCAAAATGTACTCAATCGCGATGCCCTAGGCAGTAGCGGAAATATCAACGTTCAAGCTAGCTCCTTAAGTATTAATAATAGTCGAGTATTTAGCGGTATTCTCTCGACCGCAGCAGGGAGTGCTGGAGACATCAATCTCGATCTTGCTAATTCTGTTTTACTGGAAAATAGTTCGCGAGTTTCATCTAGTACTTTTGGTGCAGGAGATGCGGGAAATATCAATATTCAAGCTGGTGATACCATCACTGTCGATGGTAGAGAGAGGACGGAAAATGGCTTAACAGGAATACTCTCCGATGTTGCCGAAAATACGGATATGACCCTGACTGGTAACGGAAATGGTGGAACTATAAGTATTTCAACCCCTAATCTTTCAGTAATTGAAGGTGAAATCAGAAGTACTACTTTTGGGACTGGGAATGCTGGACAAATTGATATTTTAGCTGATTCTGTCAGTCTAGATTTTGGAGGCTTAATCTCTAGTTCCGTAGGTAGCTTTAGTCGCAATTCAGAGCAGATTCCTGAGTTACGGGGTGATAGTGGTCAAATTAATCTAGAAACCCAATCATTATCCTTGACCAATGGGGGGGCAATTTTTACCCAAACTTTTGCCGAAGGCAATGCAGGAAGTATTACGATTAATGCTTCTGAGTCGGTCAATATCTCGGGCGTATTTCCTGCTTTAATCCGTGACAATGGCTTCCCTGGTTTTGCCTCTAGCTCTATTGCCAACACCACCCAGCCTGGAGCTAGTGAGGGAGCAGGGGATATTACAGTAACCACTCCTCAACTAGAGATTAGCGATGGAGGAGTAATTAATGCCAGAACTAGAGGGGATTTTTCGGGGGGTAATATTACCGTCAACGTTGATAGCCTCGTAATTACTGATGGCGGTCAAATTTTAACCTCTGCTTTTAGTAATGGAAATGCAGGCAGCATTAACCTCAATGTCTCAGGTAATATCTCTATCTCAGGTAGTGATCCTGACTACGTTACTAGGTTAAACTCTTTGACTGCGGAATTTGGCGCAGAAAGAGCCAGGTTTACTATTGATCCAGTTAGTCCTAACAGTGGAATTTTTGCCAACACCGTTACTGAGTCTACTGGAGATGGGGGCAACATTACCATTGGAGTATTTCAGCCCCAAGACAACACACTGATGCTAGATGAAACTCAATTTTCTGGAGCAATTGCAATTGCCGATGAAGGGCAAATCGCCGTTAATAGTCAGGGTAGCGGCAATGGTGGTACTATTATGCTCCGTGCCGAACAATTGACTTTAGATAATCAGGCTCAAATTCTGGCGGAAACAAATGCCTCCCCATTCAATCAATCTACGGCTGAGATTAACTTACAACTTAACGATTCAATAATTTTAAAAGAAGATAGCTTGATTTCTGCTCAAGCTCGTAATAATGCCAATGGAGGTAATATTAATATTGACACTACCAATGGTTTTGTCATTGCCTTTCCTAGTCAGAATCAAGGTAGCGATATTATTGCCAATGCTCAACAGGGAGTTGGGGGCAATATTGTAATTCAGACTCAGGGAATCATTGGGTTAACAGAAAATTTTGCCCTCAGTAACAATGGCGAGGTTGCATTTAATCAAACTAATGATATTGATGCTAGTTCTGCTCGCGGCGAAGAATTTGACGGTGTAATCGAGATTATTACCCCTGATACTAATCTAGTCAACAGTACGCTCAATTTAGAGGCTCAGACTATAGATACTGAAACCAACGTGGTCGGTTTTTGCTCTGGCACTGCATCTGCCAACGAGAGTCGCCTAAGAATAATTGGCAAAACTGGAATTCCACCTGAACCAATCGCTCCACTATCCACTGAATTAATAACTATTGATGGGGTGATTAAGAATGCTTATGGAAATTCGGAACAAACTCAAGAAAGCCGTCAAGATCATGCCATTATGACTTCTATTGGTGAAATAGTACCCGCTAGAGGAGTTGTCAAAAAAGAAACAGGTGAAATTTCTTTAGTAGCTTATTCCACTAGTATTGACTCAAATTCTAACCAAGATGATTGGAATAATTGCCGTCATTAAATTGCTTTAATTTATTTACCTTTGACGTAATTCACTACAATCTTGGTCATTAAATTGTTAACATAACAGGTCAATTTAAATAGCCAAAATCTTAATAAAGCAGTATTAATCACAATATTATGGAAGAAGAAAATTTAGAAGTAACCTTAGATTCACCAGACACTGATAATACATCAGAGACTGTAGATACATCAGATCCTGCACCAGAGGCTGTAGACACGCCAGATCCTGCACCCGAAACCGAACCCGAGCCTGAACCCGAGCCTGAGCCTGACCCTGAGCCTGACCCTGAGCCTGACCCTGAGCCTGAACCCGAACCTGAGCCTGAACTGGAACCCGAACCTGAGCCTGAGCCTGAATCTTTACCTTTGCTTGACCCAGAACCAGAACCAGAACCTGAGTCTGAACCTGTTTCCGAGTCTACATCTTTTGAACCAGAACCTGAATCTGAGCCTGAATCTGAGCCAATTCTAGACGATGGAGAACCTGAACACAATATTATGGAAGAAGAAAATTTAGAGGTGATTTTAGATTCACCAGACACTGAGAATACACCAGAGGCTGTAGACACTTCAGATCCTGCACCTGAACCTGAGATTGTTGCAGATCC
>CBDUCX010000076.1:0-17751 GCA_965365755.1 uncultured Pleurocapsa sp. | reverse complement strand
AAGATAAAAATAGTCAGAGTGGCATCATTTTGCGGAATTATGGCTACATGACTGGCAATTTCTAAAGTATCGGCGCGACGGTAAGAATCAGGTAAAAGACGAATTTGTTCTATCGGGACATCAATTAGAGTCGGAGCCTGAGACACGACAATACCCAGGGGTTCTCCTGCAATGTTTTTAGTGATGATAAAGTATCCAGTTGCTTCAGCTTGAGTAAGACTAACCCCAAATAGTTTTTGATACAGATCTACAATAGCTACTTCTTGTTCTGCCAAGTGAGTCAGATTAACATGACTCAATCCACTACCATGAACCTCGTTTTGCTTGACTACCTTTTGTACTTGTAATATGGGCAACGCCAGAGTTAATTTGCCTATTTCAAATACCAGGAGTTTGATCAACGAGTTAGTTTTTGCAGATGTATTTAAACTAGAATCAACTATCAAATTGCCCATGATTTTCGGAGTTTACTATTACGGTCAGAGAAAAATTAACTAAATTAACTAAAGAGAAGTTCTGGACTATTAACGAATATATTCCTCAATTGCTTTGATAAACTGGTCTTCAACGTAAGGCTTGGCAAAAAATCCTACGGCACCCAAACTATCGGCTGAGGATCGATATTTCTCGCTATTATGAGAGCTGATCATGACTACAGGAATATTAGTTAACCCTGCTTCTTTACGCAGAGCAGTCAGGAATTCCAAACCGTTGAGATTAGGCATTTCAATATCACAAATAACTAAATCAGTTGGCAAATTATCTCGCAGTTGCTGTAGTCCTTCAAATCCATCTCGACCCTGTAACACTCGATAACCTCTTCGTTGTAGACTGAGAGAAAGGGTTCGTCTCAAGGCAGAAGAATCATCAATAATTAAAATAGTTTTGCTTTTAACAGCGATCGCATTCTGGCTATGATGGTCAACTAATTTACTATTGCTGGTCAAGATCTTCTTGACTTCTTGAACAAATTCTTGTTCGACATAAGGCTTAGTAAAATAGCCATTAGCACCAAGCTGTTTTGCCAAATTACGATGCTTGACTCCGCTACGAGAAGTCAACATAAAAGTAGGAATTTGGGAGAGAGCCGAGTCTCGACGACGCATTCCCAAAAATTCAAAGCCGTTCATCACAGGCATTTCCACATCACAGATGATTAAGTCTAGGTCGGGATTTTGCTTGAAGCCATTGAGGGCTTCTTTGCCGTCTTTTTTCTGCACTACCCGATAACCTTCTTTTTCTAAAGTTAAAGCCATGGTGCGGCGCAAAGCAGTAGAATCATCTACCACCATAATGGTTTTAACCGAGGTAATTTGCTCATCCGCCAGAATCTTGCTACCCATGCCATCCTCAGCCAGATCCTCTTTTGTCATAGCTGGTTTAACTGCATCTGCTATTACTGGAGTCAATCTATTAGAGATAATGGGTTGAACATCTTCCCCTAAAATTGTGCCAATTAAGGCTGATCCATTAAAGACAGGAATTAAACTACCGTCACTCAAAATAGTGCAGCCATAGCTATAGGAGGGAGGGTCAATCGCTTTGCCATAGGGTTTAATCACCAATTCTTGTTCACTAAGCAAGCTGACAATTTCTAGAGCAAACAACTGTCGTCCTTTCCGCAGGAGTAACAATGGTGCCAACCAATCTTCTGGGGGTGCGATGGTTTTAAATGTTGTGTTACTGGAGTCATTATCAAGAACAGGACAATTGTATAACAGCACTTCTTTTAAAGAGTAAATCGGAATCAGCTTAGAGTTGAGAGATAAAAACTTTTGCTCGTTGGCTAACTTAACTTGTTCCGAAGTAGGAATAATAATCTCCTCAATACTGTCTGAAGGGAGGGCAAAAGCAGTAGAGCCGAGAGAGCAAACTAATAACTTGGCGATGGTTAGAGTCAGAGGCAACCGCAGGGTAAAGGTAGAACCTTGACCAGGAGTCGAGGTAACCTCAATCTTGCCCTTGAGGGTTTCAATTTGCGATCGCACGATGTTCATCCCCACTCCTCGACCAGAAAGTTCACTGACCTCCCTAGCAGTAGAAAATCCTGGTTCAAAGATGAGATCAAATAGTCTTTCTTTAGTGGCAGTAGCAGCTTCCTGGGCTGTAATTAATCCTTGCTCGATGCCCCTTTGAGTAATTTTAGCTAAATCTAAACCTTTGCCATCATCCTTAACCTCAATTACGGTTTGATTACCTTGATAATAAGCCTGAATTTCGATTGAGCCTGTGGCTGGTTTACCTTGCTCGGTACGTCTTGCTGGTTCTTCTATGCCGTGATCGAAACCATTGCGTAACAGATGCAGCAGAGGGTCGGATAATTTTTCTAATACAGCCTTATCGACCAACACACCAGTGCCGTTTAATTTGAGATTTACTGGTTTTTGATACTTGTTAGATAATTCTCTAAGGGTGCGAGGGAAACGCTGTAGAATCTGGTCTAAAGGCAACATTCTGCTCCACATCAATTCATTGCGCATTTGATCCAACATCTGACCTTGGCTACTAATGGTGCGATCAGATTGCTGGGCAAAGATGGTGATATCATCAACGCTTTCCTCTAGTTGGGTAATTTCTTCTAGCACCTCTTGTAGAGAGGAATAGAGCAGATTGTAGCTATCCATTTCTAAGGAATCAAACTCAGCTACTCCTGCTGTGCTCTCTTGAACTGAGTCAGTTTGATGAGTCAATTTTGTGGAGCTAGATAAACCTTGAGAACGCTGTTCTAGTAACATTTGATCCGATATTTCTCGGAGTTTTTTAGTAACTCCTCGGAAACGTAAAAATTTCTGTCCTAAGTCAACAACATTTTCCTGTAGCTGCTCGTTTTGTAGAGCCAGACTATTACGGTTGATGGTTAGTTCTCCCACCAAATTATTCATCCGCTCTAATCGTTCTAAATCCACCCGCACCGAAAGCTTACTAGCTTTTGCTGTCTTAACTGATTTAGATGTTGCTGTTGAAGATACTTGTGGTTGAGGTTTTTGTGTAGGAGTAGTTTCTGGGGGTAAATCCAGAGAAGCTGGTTCTTTGGTAATGCTCGGTAGACTATCGAAAATATCTTCAATTGATTCAATCGCGGCGATGAGATTTTCCGACTGGGGTTGATCGTCTGCTGTTGATATTTCCTGGACTGTCGGTAAAGCTGAATTATCGGCTACTGTTTGCTCTTCTGTGTCCATTTCAGCCCCAGGAATCGGCTCAAAGATCTGGCTGATGTTATCGACTACCCCTTGAGATTCTGTATCTGTGTTTGTCTCCCCAGCAATTGACTCGCGGGGAATTATTTCCCAAATTTCGCTAATATCGTCGTTAGTTTCTGAATCATTTTGAACTGTAGATTCCCCTTCGAGATTCACTTCTGGAATAGTAGCAAAGATATCTTCGACTAAGGGTTCTGTTAGTGATGTATCTGAGCAAATATTGTCTTGATCTAGAGCAATTGCTTCAGGTTCAATGGTTTCGTCAACAGCAGCTTGTTCCCTGGGAATCATGTCAAAGATTTCGCTAAGATCATCGTTAATTGCTGCTTCAGTTTCCATAGCAATTTCTGACTCTGTATGCTCATCAGAGAAAGTACCAAAGATATCTTCCTCTAAAGGTTCAATGACTGGAGTATCAGACCAGAGATTATCCTGATCTAAAGTGATTTCGTCGCCAGCAATAGGTTCATTAGTTGCATTTATAGCAATATCTTCCGAAGGTTCCTGTTCAAGATTCTCATCAGAGAAAGTACCAAAGATATCTTCGACTAAAGGTTTAATGACTGGAGTATCAGACCAGAGATTATCCTGATCTAAAGTGATTTCGTCGCCAGCAATGTTAGATTCAAGAGCACTAGGATTTGCATCTTCTAAAGCTGAAGTCTGGGCTAATGCCCTCAAGGAAGGAGAAACCCAGCCACCCTGGGTGCGATCGCCGGCTAAAACCTGTTCTTTAGCTATGGTACAATCGGCAATTATGGCATTAATAATTTCTACAGCACGGTGAGGACTTTGATTCAGGGCTGTCTGGGCTGTTTGAACAATCTCGCTAAATCCTGGCAAGTTAAATAGCTCGGCAAAACCAGCAAACACTTCTAGCTGTCCCTGCAATTCCCCTGCTGGATCGTAATTAGGGGGATTAGCTGCTACTAGTTTAAGGTGTTCTAACCCCTGTACAACATCTACTTCAAAGATCGAGGCAACAATATCTACTCCTAAATCACTGGAGCTAGGAATATAACTATCCGCATTTTTGAGAGCTTCTTCCAGGCGAACTTCTAAGGCCGCAAACACTGGTTCAGCAGCCAAGAGAGCAGCTTCCTCGTCAAAAGTTCCTGTCTCAATTTGCTCATTTAAGGGATGAGATAGACAATCATATCCCTGAAGTAATAAACCTTCTAGTTCCGCATCAAACTCAACCTGATCACTGTAAAGTGCTTTAAAAAAGTCTTCTAGACGATGAGCCAATAATTCAATTCCACTCAATTCTACGCTAGCAGCACCACCTTTAATTGAATGAGCAGCTCGCATCAATTCATGTACTTTGGAAGTGCTATGGTCTTGGCGCAGGTCAAGTAAGCCTGCTTCTAGAACCTGCAATAGTTCCTGGGCTTCTTCGATAAAAAATTGATATGCTTGATCGCGGATATCGGGGTTGAGTGACATGATTTAGGTATGATTGGCAATGAACTAGCAGAGCGGGTGAGACTAGATTTTGAATTTAGCAATGCCTGACTGAAGTTTATCGGCAATCTCTAGCAAATGTCGAATTGAAGCGGTTAATTTAGTTGCTGAATGGGAATTGTTTTCGGCGATCGCTGCTACGTCGCCGATGGTTTGACTTACCTCAGAGGTATTTGCCGACTGCTGTTGGGTTGCCTGGGTAATTGAAGCCACTAGGTTACTAATTTCGTTACTCACCTGACTAACATGAGTCAAGCTTTGACGAGTCTGCTGTACTAGTTCGCTACCTGAAGCAATTTGCTTTGCTCCCTGGTGCATCGCCTGAACCACTTCACTGGTTTCTAGCTGAATTTTAGTAACTAAGGTTTCAATTTCTGCTGTAGCTTCAGCAGATTGGGTGGCCAACGACCTAACCTCATCAGCAATTACCGCAAATCCTTTTCCTTGCTCCCCTGCCCGCGCAGCCTCAATCGATGCTTTAAGAGCCAAGAGGTGAGTTTGAGCAGCAAAGCGACTAATGAGGTTTACTGCCTGAGAAATTTCTTGAGAAGATTCACCTAGTTTCTCGGCTTTGTTAGCTGTTTGGGTCACGGTATTTTGCACTGTATCGATTTCGGCAACGGTAAGATTCATTGCCTGGTCGCTACTGTCAATAGTCAAAGTAGCTTGTTTAACAAAATCCTCCGCCTGATTAGCCTGAGTAGCTACCAGATTGATTGATTGTTCCATCTCCTGAACCTGTTCCAGTATCACATTGATGGCTGTTGCTTGAATCACAGTTGAATGTGCCAAGGATTGAACAGCTAGGTCGTTGGCGGTGGTATTAGTTTGCACCTCAATTGCTGCTGCTTTGGTCTGAGTAACTAGTTTTTGCAGGCTTTCGATAGTTGAATTATAGGAATCGGCAATGGTGCCAATTTCGTCTTCAGTTACCTTGGCTCGAATAGTTAAATCTCCCTGAGAGACATCGTATACTTCTTGCAGTAAGCTTAATGCTCGACTTTGAATCGCTTCTTGGGCAGATTTTGCTTTGGCTTCGGCTATTTTCTGCTGTTGGTCAAATTTTAAGCGAGTAGCGGCAAAGCCCACTTGACTTGCCACTTGAGTCATAAACTTAATCTCCTCATCTAACCAAAGGTGAGAGGTAGATGATTGATGAACCATCAATAATCCATCTAGTTCAGCCTCCATGACCACAGGAGCAATCAAACAAGATGTAACCCCTAAAGACATTAGATATTGCTGTATAGACTGAGGTAAATCCGCTTGAGCAACATTATTTATCGCCTCTATCTCACGTCCCTCAAGACTCTGATATTCAGCAACCAAGTCGGAATTTAAATCCGTATGGAGAATTGTGGGATAACCTGGAGCAACAGATTCAGCGACAATTGTTCCTGTTTCAGTACTTTTAAACTGACAATAAATAACTCTCTCCTGGTTCAGAGTTTGCCAGCATGATCCCACTGCCAGCTCAAAAATCTCTGATTGATCGGCAGCAGTTGCTAATTGTACTGTAAGATTTTTAATACTTTCTGAATGTAGAGTAATTAAAGCTTGAGTTTGCACAAAACTAGCCAATTTATCTGCCATACGGTTGATATCATCTGCCAACTGAGCAGTCTCGTCTGCTCCCGTAATTGGCAATCTAGTTTGGAAATCCCCGCGACCAATTTTCTGTACAGCATTTGCCGCTTGCAATATGGGGCGTAGTAGTCGATTGGTCAGATTATAGGCGATCGCTCCTACGCCCAAGGCAACGAGGCTTGTACCGAGCATAAATACCAATTTGAGTTTCCTTTGGGGGGCATATACAATCGCCTTATCTGTAGCCATAATCGCCTGCCAATTTAGTCCAGATAAACCCTCGACTTTTTGAGCTGGAGCATAGGTTAAAAACTGTTCCCTATCAGTTTTAGTATTAACTGCGATATCAGTAGCCACAGTTGAACTGGTCAATAGTTCCTCGGTGTCGTCAAAGACTGCTGCTGCTTTAATCGCTTCGTATGCATATTGCTGGTCGGTAGCTACGGAGCCGTCACTCTTGGTCTTTACTATGTATTCGCCCCCAGAGCCGAGAAAAACTTCTCCTTGATTATTCAACAAATAATACTGACCGTTATCATTTGTATACTCTTGGAGTAATGTTTTCAAAACCTCCACAGGCATTCTCGCCCTCACAAAACCAATAGTCGCCCCCGTTACCTGGTCTTTAATGGGAGATGCAGTATAAACACTAAAAGCACCAGAACTAGAGGAGATTATCGGCTGACTAATTACTGCCCCATCAGCTTTAATAGCAGCTTGAATATAACTGCGATTAAGATGATTCCCCAAAACCTTGCCATCAGTTTGGGCAACAAGATTACCTTGAGTATCAAAGACAGCAATACTGCTATAGACACCGTAAGCATCTTGAATTTTCTGGAGAGCAGCGGATTTATCGGTGAGGGTAGCAATTGCCCGTAGCCGAGAATCAGTGAAAATAGGCAAAGTCGCCATCATTTCAAGATCATTAAAGCGATCGCCCATAAAGACATTAACCTGATTTTGCAGGTCAACAACCAGCATTTTCCGTAGGGAGGAATTCTGTTGTTCCATTGAGTTGGCGGCAAAATAGTATGCCACAGAGCCGACGGTCAGAGTGGGAATGGTGCCAATGGCGATCGCCAGAACTGTAGTCTTGAAGCGAATACCTTGGCGTTGCCACCAAGAGGCAGACGGAGTTAAATCACTCTGCAAGATTTGGTCGGAGGAAAGTTCTAAATAGTTATGGTGAGCAGGATTCGTCATAAAAATCTCAATCGAATTAGGCGTAAATGCTGGAAATAATTGGATTAGCTAACTTTGAACTTAGCCACACTGCTTTGTAGCTGCTGTGCCACCGTGAGTAAATCTTGGAAAGATGCTGATACTTCTCCTGCTTCGGTAGCTGTTTTACTAGAGATGGCAGCGACCTGCACCATAGTTTGACTAACTACCTCGGAATCTTGTGACTGTTCCACTGTGGCAGCAGCAATTTCGCCGACAAGCTGATTTATTTCTTGACTAACATCGGCAATTTTAATGAGGGAAAAACGAGTTTTATCAACTAATTTAGTTCCTGCCACAACCTGTTCTGTCCCAGCTTCCATCGCCGCTACTACTTCATTGGTTTCGGTCTGGATCTCTGCCACCAAAGCTTCAATTTCCGCTGTAGCTTCCGCCGATTGACGAGCTAGCGATCGCACTTCGTCTGCCACTACCGCGAAACCCCGTCCTTCTTCCCCTGCATGAGCTGCTTCAATAGAGGCATTGAGTGCCAAGAGGTTAGTTTGATCGGCAAAGCTGCCAATTACGTTAACCACCTTAGAAATCTTTTGAGATGATTCACCAAGACGTTTGACTTTCTTGGCGGTAGCTGCCACCGTGTCGCGTATTTCTTGGAAACCTTCTACTGTCTGATTCATGGCATCGTCCCCCGCTCTGACGGTTTCGGCTGCTTTAAGCATTGCTGCTTCGGCTGCCTTGGCATTATTAGCTACCGCCTGAATTGAATCGGTAATCACCTGAATTCTTTCTAATGCCAGATTAATTTCTTGGGTTTGTGCCGAGGCTCCCGTGGATAGTTCCCTAATTGAGCGATCTTTATCACTGGTAGTAGTAGATACTTGCAGCGCCGCACTTTTCACCTGTGCCACTAATTTTCGCAGGCTTTCAATAGTCGCATTATAGGAATCCCCAATGGTGCCAATTTCATCTTCTTGTACTTTTACCTGCACCGTTAAATCTCCCTGACTAACAGGGTCCACCTCCATTAACAATTCCAAGGCTCGACGCTGAAGAGTTTCCCTAGCTGCTTTTTCCTTCTGTTGTGCCTGCTGCTGCTGATCTATTAGTTCAATTTTTTCGATCGCTCTACCTACTTGCTCGGCGATCTGAGACAAGAGGGAAATTTCATCTTGCTGCCAAGCTCTAGGCTCACTACACTGATGGGCAATTAGTAATCCTGCTAATTGATCACCTATCACTACAGGAGTTATTAAGCTGGCTACCACGGCAAAAGGTTCTAACATTTTGAGGTAAAAATCATCTAGCCCCGCCTGATAGATATTAGTGATCGCCTTAGTCTGTCCTTGTTGATACTGCGTTACGTATTGCTCGGCAAAACAAGGATCATTAATTTCTGCCCCCAAAACTGGGGGAAATTTCTCGCCCACGGCTTCAGCGATAACCTTACCCTGCCAATTTTCGTCAAAACGATGATACAGGACTCGATCAGAGCTGAGTACGCCTCGGCTACTTTCTACCGCAGTTTGCAAGACTTGCGACACATTGACCGCTTGAGAGATATCAAAGCCAATTTCTTGGAGTAAACGAGAACGTTCTGCATCCTGCTTGAGGCGAGCCTCGTTCATTTCGATGGAGTCTGCCAGAATATTGAAAGTGCTACCCAACAGTCCCACTTCGTCTTTACTATTGATCTCAGCTCTGACTGTTAAATTTCCTTCCGAAAAATCTTGAGCTACCTTTTGTAGCGTTTGAATCGGTTCGGCGATCGCTTTTCCCAGAATCCTACTGAGATAGATGATCAAGATTAAAATAACCAAGGAGAATGCCGACTGAGCTAGTAAACTGTTTTTGATTACGCTGTTGAGGGATTTGAGAGAACTACCGTGTACTAAAACTCCCATCGGGTTACCATCGGCATCAGTAATGGTTTTAGCTGCTAGGGCATACTGATTACCTTTAATCGTCTCAATTTGATTAATTACAGTGCCATTACTAGCAAGTGCCAGATCAAGGATCTGGTCATCAGTAACGCCTAAATTAGAGCCACTGACTCCAGTTGAATTAACCGAAGATGAAGCCAGAGCTATTTCTCCGTCTGGCTGACGTAAATAAATCGCACTATAGTCTTCTGACCCTGTAAAGGCTGCTACGGTTTGGGATAAAACTGGCAAATTGTCGTTGATATTCTCGGCCGATAATAAAATGTTAATTACCTGGCTCTTAACATCCAGCCGAGATTCCGCCTGTTTCCATAATTGATCCTTAAGAGTTCCATACAAAATTAATCCACCAGCGCCCAAGACTAAAGCTAAACCACCAAAACTAAACCAGGGAATTAAATTAGTTTTGCGACTGATGGGTAGGTCGTATAGTCGACGTAGTAATGAAGATTCTGGGTTCTTGGAATCTAGTTTCTGGTTAGACTGTGGCAGATTATTCATAAAAACAAAAATAAGCTAGATGTTATCCCTAAGAAATTGATTATGATTAATTGTTATAATTTTGGGGCATAGCAGCAGCGATCGCCTGCCCGTCGAGAGCTAAAATCATTTCTCCGTCAGGCTTGAGCCAATATCCCTGGGAAAATTGCTCTAATTGTGCTGATACTCCGAAACTCACGGTGGATTGAATAGCGTTTTCATCACAAATTGAGAAGTCTTCTATCCGAGCCACGACTAATCCCAGATGAATATTATTGATGTTAGCTTGGCTATACCGATGGGGTGACAAAACAATCGCTGTATGATTTGAGCGATTAAGCTGGTGTTGATGCCAAGAGTCCAAACCGAGTAAATGCCCCAAATCTAGCATCCACAGAATATCACCACGCCAGTTATAAACCCCCATGACCCAGACAGGCATTTGCGGAATCGGCACGATTTGACCAAACTGAATTTTGAGGACTTCGGTAATTTGTCTAATCGGCAGCATTGCTTTGATATCAGGATGAAGCTGAAATCTTAAAAACTGTTTGCCTCTGATCTGTTCAGCAATGTGCATAAGCTGTTACGCATAAATTGGGTTTTATAGCAATACGTATTAACGTATTTGACACTTAATTTTTTTTACTTATTACTTGTTACTTTAATTCGAGCAGATAGCTGTTGTCCTAATATAAGCTCATACGGCTATATCTACTCCCTGTTTCCTTGTTTCCTTTCAATTACCAGCTAACTTCAGGGAATTAATTCTTTGACCTTGTTAATTAATTCTGTTTGATCTATCGGTTTGGGAATGTAGGCATCCGCACCCTGTTTCATACCCCAAAACTTATCCATTTCGGTACTTTTGGTAGAACAAAGAATAATGGGAATTTGATTAGTGTTGGCTGAACCTTTGAGTTCGCGACAAATTTCAAAACCGCTGCGTCCTGGTAAAACTATATCTAGGACGATCAAATCAGGAGAATTTTGCTGAATTTTCTCCAACGCTTCTTCTCCGCTTAGGGCGACAGATACATTAATGCCAACTTCTTGTAAACAGCCCGAAATAATCGATCTTTCAGTAGCAGAATCATCAACAATCAGAGTGTATCCCATAATAATTGTCACCTAAATTTATAATCAACCTCAACTTGGCGCGATTTTTATTAATCATCGGAAACTAGCAATTCGTGATTCTCAAGTTGACAACACCTATAGTTCCCGCAAGAAGCTTAAAAATAACAATTGGGACTAAATCAAACCAAAGCGACTAATTTTTGGCTTTTTGAACCACGTACTTATCGATTGTGGCTAAAACCTGCTCTGGGTTAGCTGGTTTTGCCAGAAAATCAGTAGAACCGACCATCTTGGCTCGAACTCGATCCACAATGCCGTCGTTTCCCGTCAGGATCACGATGGGGGTCTGTTTAAAGAAAGAAAGTCTACGCAACTGGGAACAAATTTCGTAGCCATTGGTGTTGGGCATGACTAGATCTAAAAAGATAAGATCTGGCTTACGGCTGAGTAAAATAGCGATCGCTCTCAAGCCATCCATCTCCTTGACAAAATTGTATCCAGCTTCCATGATAATGCTTTCCATCGTCTGACAAATAATGGGGCTATCGTCAATACAGGCAATGGTAGGTCGTTTGGGGGCTTTGTTGGTAAACAGTTTTTGCGCTACAGGAGCCGATGACGGGGGGGCAATGTCACTCACTTCTAATAACTGGACAAAGCCCATTTGCACATAGGGCAGCAACGAGCGCGTCACGGTAACTACATCTCGCTTCATCCGCACACTGAGATCTCTTAAGGTCTGCCTCCCATCTAAGAGTTGACTCAGATTCTGATAAACTTGAGGCGAAGTCTTATTTTTGAGGGCTTCCCGTTGGCGAATAGTGGGGGCTAAATCAGGAGAGCGGTCGGCAACTTTGGCTACTTGCCAAGCTAAATAGAGCTTGCTTGACTCTTTAATCACCTGTTCAGCATCGATTAAAATTAGCCTAGTACTCAGCAGGTTATCTTTAATAGCTTCGCAATTTACCTCCACAGCTTGGGTAAGATCAAATAAAACTTCAATGACCGTGGCTCTGATGACTTTTGTGGCTTGTTCCCGACTGATTTTACTTTGATCAATCCAGGCAGATAGTAACTGATATTCCCAAGAAATTCTGGATTCTTCTTGTGCAATACTAGCTAGAGTCAACTGAAGTTCTTCAACGTTAGCTAGTCTTGCAGGACAATATGCAACAACATGTCTTCTCCACCTCCTAACGGGGTGGACACCACCGCTAGCATAGACAATTCTTCCTAAGTACAAGTAAAGCACCCAGGTATGGTCTTGAGTATCGGAAATAATTAGCTGTCCGCTAAATCGAGATTCTTTGAGCGATTCAAAAAACTCAATTTGCTTTGAAGCCGTAAAATGTTGAATATGAGTCCGAACATGACTAATTCCGTTATTGGCAGTCGTCATTACAAACTTCCTCTGATAAATATGATCGCGGATTACTAATAGACTGTTGCTCAACTTTTAGCAGTTGAATTATAGACTGATTAATAGTTGTTTTTGCCAACTCAATGACCAAAACCTGTCTTGCGATTTATGATAATTTTGAATAATCTCAATTTATAGTTCCCGAAAATCCGATAATACTATCAACTTGGCTAATATTTCTCTCTTCACTATCGTTTAACAACGGGAGGTTAATTAATAGAACTTTACCGTGACTCGCTTACCTTCAGGTAGGCGAAGAAGTCAACTCTGTAGCAGGCTCTAAAAAGAAAATGAATCAAGATGCATACGATACTAATAAAAAATTACTCCGAGATTTGATGCAGCAAGTCAACATAGCTGACATTAATGAACTCAGCCAAGTGGCGAAGGTAAATCGGCTACAGTTGATTAGAATACAACAAGGTTTAATACTCAATATTTCTCTAGGTGCGATCGCTAGAATTGCTCAGGCGTTGAATATTTCAATCGATAGTTTAGTGGGAACTTTTGTGGAACAGTCTCTAGTCAGGGATGAATCACCAGGATCTCCCTCCAACGATGCTCTGAAAGCTTGTCAGCAAGAATATCAAAAGCTTCAACAAGAAATGGCTCAACAGCGAGAAATTCTAGCCACCGAGTTTCAACAGGCTAGCTTGGAAACTATTGAATCCTGGCTATTGCAATGGCCCACAGCGGCTACTGCGGTTCGCCAAAATCCTCAACTACCCGCAGCCAGATTGTTATCTTTAGTTGAACCTGTAGAACAACTTTTGAAACAATGGCAGGTAGAGGCTATTGCTACCGTCGGTGAGGAATTAGCCTATGACCCTCAATATCATCAATTAATGAAGGGGACTGCTCAACCAGGAGAGCTAGTAAAAGTGCGCTATGTGGGCTACAAACAAGGAGATAAATTACTATATAAGGCTAAGGTAAGTCCTGTTTAATATAGCCGTACAAAGTTAAATTCGGATAAATTCGGACGTATTCAGATTATCGGCTCGCAGGTAGTGGGTAGTAACAGTCCCAACATAAATCCGTAATGCTATAACTTTACAGACAGGATTTGCCTTGTCTCTAACAACTAATAAATAATTTTATGAACTGGTGGCAGAAACTTCAAAAAAACGCCTTGGCACGTATTGGAGCAACTATACTGATAACTTTTTATCTGGCAGTTATATTTGCCGACTTTCTTGCACCCTATTCTCCCTATGCTTCTCAGGATGATGGTTCTTTATTGCCACCTACTGCCATACATTGGCGAGATTCAGCAGGAAAGCTAACTGCTCCGTTTGTTTACCCCACAACTCAGGGAGTGACTGATCTGGAAACAGGCGATCGCTTGTTAATCATTGACCAAAATAATCCGGCAACTATTGGTCTTTTTGTCCCAGGTACTCCCTACAATTTATTTGAAATTTCCTTGCCGATGCCACCCAGTTTTGAATCAGTAACTATTTTTCCTGGTATTCCTCTCAACAGACATTTATTTGGTACTTCTGGAGCAGCAAAGATCAACATTCTGGGTACAGATGAACAGGGTAGAGATCTGTTCAGCCGTCTACTATTTGGCGGTAGGATTAGCTTATTTATTGGACTAGCGGGAATTGCTGTATCTTATCCTTTGGGAATGTTAGCAGGAGGTATTTCGGGATATTTTGGCGGTTGGGTGGATGCGGTAATTATGCGTGTCGTAGAAGTTTTAATGACTATTCCAGGCATTTACCTCTTGATTGCCTTAGCTTCAGTACTCCCCCCTGGCTTAAGCAGCGCCCAAACTTTTTTATTAATTGTCTTAATTACCTCTTTCATTAGTTGGTCGGGATTAGCGCGGGTAGTTAGAGGTCAAGTCTTGTCCATTAAAGAGCAAGAATTTGTGCAGGCAGCTAATGCCATGGGTGCAAATCCGCTGTACATAATTGTGCGTCACATTCTGCCTCAAACAGCTACTTATATTATTATTTCCGCTACCCTGGCTGTACCAGGCTTCATTATCGCTGAGTCGGTATTGAGCTTAATTGGTCTAGGTATTCAATCTAAAGATCCTAGCTGGGGTAATTTGTTATCTTCTGCCACTAACGCCTCTATTTTAGTGTTGCAGCCTTGGTTAATTATTCCCCCTGCACTGCTGATCATTCTTACTGTTTTGGCATTTAACCTCCTGGGAGATGGTCTAAGAGATGCTTTAGATCCCCGTAGTTTATATCAGAATAAGTGAATAATTATGTTTAGCGTTTAATGATCTATATTTACAGTGAGCTACAGTCAGGATTTCGTTGGTTGAGGCATTATAGCGGTGCAAATCCTAGTTTTGCCTGTATTCTTGGTTTTACTGACACAGGTTTGATTCCAGGTATTTCCGCAGCAGGAGCAACCCCGGCAGACCGAGAATATACAGCGATCGCTGATGCTGAGTTTTTAGCTCTGGGGGTACAGCAAAATTATGCTCATCCCTTACCCATTCTGTTCGAGGGAGTCTCTCCTACATTTATTTCTCGTGCTGTAGTCGAAGCACTAAATATTCCCACCTATATTTTTAATGCCGGTTTACCCCACAAGCCGACCGTAGAGAACATCGATCTGGGAGGAATTGTGGCTCAATGTCTCTCGACTGGTCAAGCAATGCCTCTAGACAAGGTACAACATCTATTTAACCAAGGCTTATCTTGGGGAGAAAAACTAGCTGCTCAGTCTGATTATTTAATTATTGGCGAATGTGTCGTCGGTGGAACAACTACGGCGCTAGCCCTATTAACAGCTTTGGGAATTGAAGCCGCAGGAATGGTAAATAGTAGTCATTCTAACTGCAATCATGCTCAAAAATGGTCTGTGGTTCAGACTGGCTTGTTGAATGCCAAGATCACAAACCAGTCTTGCGATCCATTAACGTTAGTAGCAGCAATTGGCGATCCGATGCAAATTGTTGGTGCGGGGATGGCGATCGCCGCTAGTCGTGTTGGGGGTGTAATGCTAGCTGGAGGAACACAAATGTTGGCAGTATTTGCCTTAATTGAAGCGATCGTTAATTACCATAACGTCTCGGCTCAGTTATCTCAAATCGTGGTGGGAACAACTCGGTGGGTAGCAGAAGATCCCACGGGTAATACAGTTGGTTTAGCAAAAGTTATTGGTGGAGTCCCGTTGTTAGCTACTGGTTTAAGTTTCGCTACTTCCAGATATCCTAGCTTTAGAGCCTATTCAAGAGGATATGTTAAAGAAGGTGTTGGTGCAGGAGGCTGCGCGATCGCGGCTAATCTTCAACACAATTGGACTTCCACTCAATTGCTAAAACTCATTGAAACGTTGTTTGCTCGTTATCGTAGTTTAAGAATGGATTCTATAGCTTAATAACTGCTCTTCCAGGGCAGCAATCCGATTGTAAGCTGCGGTTAGCTGGGCTGTTAAACGGCGAATTTGGGTATCAGGAGCAAGATTGTCACTACTAGAATTAGCGCTGCTGCTACTACTGTTATCGTCCACCAAAATATCTTTATGGGTTAATTGATATTCAGATTCACTATCTTGACTACTAAAGTTGGACGCGCCCGAGGCAAAATGAGGCAAGGAATAAGACTCTTGCTCGACACGCTTTGACTTCTGGCTGCTCAATTCTTTAACCTGATTGCCAATTTCTTCAATCAGTTGGTGAAGCTGATCTATTTTTCCCCGTAATTCGCCAATCTGTACTTGTAAACTATCCATATTATTAATGAAAATTGCCTATATTTTTATTCCTCTCTTAATGCTAAAAGCATTATTCTCAATTACTACCAGTATTCCTGATTCATTTAACAATTGCTCAACTTATTTTTATAAAGATTCTCATTTAACTCCAACTCTCCAATCTCTAAGGGTAATTGCCTTGAATTAACTAGTAAAATATCATCGATGGGACGTACTTCATCGTCAATTGTGTCCAGGTAAATGTATTTCAATCGTTACATTTTGAACAGTAATGAACTACCAGTTATCCCGCCGTTATTTTCTTCAAGCCAGCACTACTATAGCTTTGAATCAACTGCTAATGGGCTGTAGTAACTCTGAAACCAGCTTACAAATACTATTTCTGGAAAATTCTCTTCCTCCACAGTTAATTAGAGATTTTCGGCAGAGTATTAATCAAACTAGAAAAATTGATTTTAAACCTCAACCCCAGATGACACAAATCTTTGATTCACTTTTTAATTTACAGCAAGGTAACAAGTCAGATCAAAAGAGCAAAAATATCATCAGCAAAATTTTTAGTAAATCTGTAGTCTATCCCAATTTGACTACCTTAGGAGATGCCTGGTTAGCGTCCGCAATTAAACAGAATTTAATTCAACCTTTATCAGTCAAAAATTTACAAAACTGGCAAGAATTGCCCACATCTTGGCAAAAATTAGGACAAAGGAATAGTCAGGGTAATTTAGCATCTGATGGTGAAATTTATGGCGCGCCATACCGTTGGGGCAGCACAGTAATAGCCTATAGAAGTGAGGAATTAGAAAAAATAGATTTAACCCTGACAGATTGGCAGGATCTTTGGCATCCAAAATTGCGCGATCGCATTTCTTTGTTAGACTCTCCCAGGGAAGTGATCGGCTTAACTTTAAAAAAATTAGGAAAATCCTACAATACTAGTAATTTAGATTCTGTAAGGGATTTGGAATCAGAATTATTAGCTCTTCATCAACAAGCTAAGTTATATAGTTCAGATCACTATCTTGAACCTCTTATTTTGGGAGATACCTGGGCTGCTGTAGCTTGGTCAACGGATATCTTACCAGTACTCAAACGCTATCCAGAGATCAAATTCATTATTCCTCAGTCAGGGGCATCTTTGTGGGCAGATCTGTGGGTCAAACCTCAATCATCTTCAGCTTCATTAGTAGCAAATAGCGAAGATAAACCGAAGGTAATTGAATCATGGATTGACTATTGTTGGCAACCTCAAGCAGCTAAACAGATATCTCTATTTACCGACGGAATTTCGCCAATGTTATCTGCTTTAGCAACAGCAGACATACCACAAGATCTCAAACAGAATGTTTTTCTCAATTCAACAATTCTTAACTCAGACAAGAGTGAATTTCTGTTACCTCTGACAGCAGAAACAGAGCAACAGTATCGAGATTTATGGCTTAAAATTAGGCAGCCTGTATAGGTATCGCAGTACGTTGATTGGTTAGGACAGAAAAGTTAATAGCTCGTGAGTCTTAAAGGATACCGCTTCGCATGTAATGAGTATCCTAATACAAGTGTTTTAAAAATAACGTCAGTTTGACAAAGCTATAAATTTGATAATTCATAACTTTTGACCTACTTGAATCCCTTATTATTTCGTTGTGAAATTCCGAACTCCGAACTCCGAACTCCGAACTCCGAACTGAGGTTAGTTAATGAATAT
>CBDUCX010000075.1:0-18044 GCA_965365755.1 uncultured Pleurocapsa sp. | reverse complement strand
GCTGTTATGAGTTCCCAAATAATTCAAATTGAGCCACATCAGATAATAAAACTGCCTTAACGATGAACAGTGAACAGTGAAAGTTTTTTGTTTCTCTAGATAGATTCAGTTTCCTTACTCTTGTTAAAGTTGATTTTCTCTTTAGTTGCCGATTCTGGTTTATCGCTAGTTTCTCCAATGGGGATATAAATTCCTTCGCGATCAAATGCTTGCTTCAAAAGCTTTCTCAAAGTTCGCTGTACTCCCAAATGTCTACCAGGTTTAACCTTGGTTTTGGTATGAATAGATAAGCGAATATCACCAAACTCTTCAATGCCTTCTACTTCTGTTGGTTCTAGGATATCGTCATTTTCTGCTTGCAGTTGACGACCAGTAGTTTCGATAATCTCATAAGCGCGGTCTAAATTAGTGTCGTAATCAACACCGATATCGACAGCAGCATAGACAAACTTTTTAGAATAGTTGGTAACCGAGCTAATATCCCCATTGCGTACAATGTAAACTTGTCCGTTAGTATGGCGAATTTGGGTGGTTCTCAATTCGATCGCTTCTACATATCCCGCAGCTTCATCGGTTTCGATGTAATCTCCGACCAAATAATAATTTTCAAATAAGATAAAGAAACCCGACACAATATCATTAATTAAGTTCTGCGCCCCCAGACCGACAGCTAAACCGATAATGCCCGCCCCAGCTAAAATTGGTGCTGGGTCGATCCCAATTGTACTGAGTGCGGCAATTCCTGCCCCAAAATAAACAAAGTATTTGGAAATACTCTTAATTAGAGGACTAATTGTCTGGCGTCGCTGTAGTTGAGTCTCTGTTAGATTCTGGGACTTGAGCAATAATTCGTCAACAACTAGATAAATTATCGAGATCAAAATGCGACTGAGGAGAAAAATCGTGATCAATTTAATACCAATCGGACCCCAAGTCGCTAAATTGGCAATAAATGAAATCTGTTGCACCATCAGTGTTGCCATAGAAACATAAATAATATATTCCAGACAACGCTTGAGAACGGGAATTAAATGTCGAAGTTGGTCGTAATATCGTAACAGATTTTCTGGACTGGAATATTTAACACTAAGGGCATCAAGACTATCAATAATAACTGCAACTACTTTAAAAAATAGTAATCCTAAAGCGATGATTAGATAGATGCGCAACAGGATATATAAATATGTAGTGACAATGGTCGGCAGAATCAGAAATTGAGCACTGAGAATTGCCACACCAATCCAAGATAAACTATTGAAATTTTTTTTCAGCGCCTCGAAAAATTCCGCAACACTCTCATCGTTGGCAGAGATGCTATCAAAGTTTTGAGCAAATTCCGATACCCTATCCAGCAAAAGATTTAAAAATCGCAGAAGAATTATTACCGCAATTACGGCACTGAGACTCTTGATAATCCCCCAGCCAAGTTTAGTCCAGAACTCTTGAGGAATTTGACGTACGAGTCTTAAACTATAATCTCGAACATTTTCCCCACGATAGATAAGAAATCCATTAACGCCAATAATCCCCAACGCTAGAAATAGACAGAGGAAAAGCAGAAAAGCGCGAATTTGACGACGAATCGCTGAAGCACTTGTATTGGTTCTTTGTATCACAGGAATTTTTAAAATTTGTCGATATAGCTTGCCAAAACACCAATCAACCAGGAAGAAAAAGACGAAAACCAAACTAATTTCCGCTAGGATTGTCAGAATATTAATTGTCATAGTCGTCATAGTCAGTACTTCCCTTCTTTAAATAAGAAACTATTTTAACCCCAAGTGATCAGGGGAAGCTTAGTACTGCTGCGCGGAAGTCAGAAGTCAGAAGTCAGAAGTCACAAGCATTTCACTGTGAGGCTTTGACCATTTACGAATGGTGACTTTATTTACGCCCACGTCTACTAACGCTACATGATCGCCTTAGCCTGTTATTGAATCTATTCCCTATTTTCTAGAATAGTTCTTTTATCAACTATTTTTCACTAAGTATTTTTTCTGATCCCATAAGTAGCTACGTAAAATTAATTAGAAGATAAAAACATATTATTTCTTCCTCGGCTTTCCCTACTTTCCATAGTTTTAGATTTAATCGACCCTACTTACTTAACTAGAATACACTCTACCAGAAGTTTATAGTTAATTTAGACAGCTTCACTCTTATTTTTTATCACCGTAAATAACCTTTCAGATTATTGTGAGCTATCAATTACTGTATTCTATAGGCTTAAAGTTAATAGCAAATAACACTTAAGATTTGTTAGTACGTATTTTTGACTATTTTTTTTTCTTTAAAGCTGTTGACAATTTGATAATTGTATTCACAATAGATTAAGAGACAGGCTCTATTTTTGACTAATTAAAAATTAATATATTTAGTCAATAATACGCAGAATAATTGTGTGTCAAATGCTATGTTTACATGCTTTTAACAGTGACTTATAACTACTTCATTAATGTCACTTTCATGTATTAAAAACGAGGAAAGATTATGCCAAACGTCGTAAGAGTAGAATATCCAGACTTATCAACTGAGCTTGCACCAAACGAATTTACAGTTACAGGTGACAGATTAGAAATTTTTGTTCGAGAAGATCAAAGAAGTTATGCTGAAGTGGAATCAGGTGATACACCTGTTTCTATTACTGGCGGAAGCTTAGATGACACCATTATGGGTGGTGCGGGGAATGACACCATTGTTGGTGGAGCGGGGAATGACAATATTACAGGTGGTGCTGGGATTGACAATATAGCAGGTGGCCCTGGAGATGATGTTTTAAAGATTGGTCTTAGGGATATTGTTTCTCTGGGTGAGGGGGCAGATCGCGTCTTAATTGATCACCCTGATGAATTTAATTCAGACACGCTTCCTACTATTACTGATTTTGACCCTAGGGAAGATTCAATTAGTATTTTTGGTGTTGAGAATTCTGCTGAAGTTCCTGTATATGACATCGAGACTGGGGTCATTTTATTAGATAGTCTGGAAGTAGTTCGGCTCCCTGAACGTCTAATTCCTGACGAAGATGATGTTGAGCTAACAGGTAACGATTTACCTATTAGTATCCTTAACAGTAGTGAAACTACTGTGTATCGATTTTTTGATCCCACTTCTGGGGGACACTTCTACACTGTTGATGAAAACGAGAAAAACTTTGTCCAAGAAAATTTAGATAATTACACTTTTGAGGGAGAAACCTACAAGACATATGATCCGACAACTGGGGGCGAAGCGGAGGAAGTATATCGCTTCTTCAATCCTTCAACAGGAGTACACCTTTATACAACCAGTGAAATTGAAAGAGATTCCGTTATCGAGAATCTGGATAATTTCACCTATGAAGGAGCTAAATTTTATGCTTTTGAAAATCAGGTAGAAGGTTCTATCCCAATTTATCGTTTTTATGAGCCAACTCTCGGTGTACACTTTTATACCCCTAGTGAGTTTGAAAAAGACAGTGTAATAGAAAACTTAGATAACTATAATTTTGAGGGTATTGCTTACTATGGTATGCCTCTGGAAAGTAATATGGGTGATGTCTAAGTTTCCTGGGGAAATCGAATTGCAAAAATCATAGCGATTCTCTATTTGACACTTTTATTCGTGATTAATTGTCAAATTCCCGCAGGTCTAATAACGTGAATTTGGTGATTGCATTAAAGCTACTTATTTTAATTATTTAAGCAGAGGTTTCATTGGTAAATTTGCCAGTAAACCTCTTTTATTTTGTTGATTTTTTAGTATTTCCGTATAAGCAACCTTGTCGATGCTTGACTATTCAGATTATTTTTGTAATCTATTTGTCATTTAATAGGTTATAAAAGTATTTTATATGTCTCAGCCTACTGCATACGAACAATATCTACTGGAATTAATTAATCGCGCTCGTTTAAATCCATTAGACGAAGCTAATTTATTCGGCATCGGCTTAAATGATGGACTAACTGCTAATACTATTTCCGATGCTGCTAAACAACCTTTGGCTTTCAATTTACTATTAATAGATGCTGCCAGATCTCATAGTCAATGGATGCTAAATAATGATACTTTTTCTCACACTGGCGTAGATGGAAGTAAAGGCGGCGATCGCATGACCGACGCGGGTTATCAGTTTACTGGTAGCTGGACATGGGGAGAGAATCTTGGATACACAGGAACAACAGGAACACTCAACGTTAATAATGCCATAACTCAAATAAACGAAGGATTATTTAAAAGTTCTGGTCATCGAAAAAATATTTTAAACAGTAGTTTCCGAGAAATTGGTCTAGCCACTCTCGCAGGAGACTTTGACGGTTATAACTCTCTGATGGTGACGGAAAACTTTGCCAAATCAGGCTCGGATGTATTTCTTACTGGGGTGGCTTTTGATGATTTGGTGCAAGATGATGATTTTTATACCGTAGGGGAAGGTTTAGGAGGAATTGAGGTTACAGCGATTCGTCAGTCGGATAACCTCCCATTTACTACCACAACGATGCCTTCAGGGGGTTATCAGATTGCTTTGGATGCAGGGACTTATGAGGTTAGCTTTTCTGAGAATAATCAGACTATTGGAAATACAAGGCAAGTTACTATTGCGGAAGAAAACATCAAACTAGACTTAGATACCAGTAATTTAGCTGTTGTGACTCCTCAGCAGATAGGAGAAATCGGTAGAATTGACAATTTAAATCATGTTAACCAGACAATTCAATTAAACAACACCTATGCTAACCCCGTCATTTTTGCACTACCTCCGTCTTTGAACGGTGGAGATCCTGCGATCGCCAGAATTACGAATATTCAAGATGATAACTTTTCGCTATATCTTCAAGAACCTGAATATCGGGATGGTAGCCATATTCAAGAAAGTTTAAGCTATCTGGTATTGGAGGCGGGAACTTGGGAGTTAACAGACGGAACTCTCTTGGAAGTGGGAACCTTAAATACTAATTCCATCACTACCTCATCGTGGGCAAGTATTGACTTTGAGCATGATTTTTCCACAACTCCAGCAATTCTCAGTCAAGTACAAACCAACTATGACACCCAATTTGTACGCACTCGTCAAAAATCATCCACTGTTAATGGATTTGAGTTGGCAATGGAAGAAGAAGAACTCTTAAGATCTTCAGGTCATTTAACGGAAACCGTCGGCTGGTTGGCAATAGAATCAGGAAGTGGAAATTGGAATGGTTTCGACTATCAAGCTGGTAATACTGGAACTAGAATTGACCATACCAGGGACACGATCAACTTTGAACCCAGCTTTGAGCAAGTGCCTAATTTATTTGCCTCATTAGCTAGTTTTCGAGGAGGAGATTCTGCGGGGTTAAGATATTCTAATCTTAGTAGTTCTCAAGTACAAATTAAAGTAGAAGAAGACCAAAGTCTAGATAATGAAATTGGTCATGTTACTGAAGCAGTTGATTTTTTGGCGATCGCAGGATCGGGTGACTTAAGTGCTTTAGCCTATGAGCCAAATTTCTGAGTTTTGCAATTTTCTGTCAGGTTAAAACTTTAAATCTGTATAGTCCATGATGCCCTCTTAGTTTGAGTTTGCCATGAAATTTGATTTTTTGTCATGCTGATACTGGATATAATAGGGTTACTAAAACTATTTGATACGGTTTGGTAATGGTTATTCGGTCTTTCGACAAATGGGTTAATACTTTAGCTGTAACACTCGTTGTTTATTCATCGGGGTTACGAACACTACCAGCTCAAGCCGGATCTAAAATATACGATCCCCCTTCAATTACTTCCGAATCGGAAATATCTGACACCCTCACGGAAAATGATATTCCCACAGGAGAAGGGGGTTTTGCCCGCGATTACTTCGTGGAGTTGGAAAAAGGCGATCAAGTAGCGATCGATCTTACTTCGGATAACTTCGATTCCATGGTTATGTTGATTGCTGCTGATGGGGCAACTGTGGCTGAAAATGATGATGGACCCGATGGCACTACCAACTCCTTGTTGTTTTCTCGGATCACCGAATCAGGAAAGTATATTGTGCGAGTTAGGGCTTTTGGCGATACTAGTGGTGGCAAATTTACCCTCAAATTAACTAGACTGAAACCTACCTCTAAGTAATGTTCTGTGCAAGTTGGATATTACATTAAAAATGTAATTAGATGAAAATTAATTTAAAAATCTGGCGACAAAGGAATCCTAACAGTAAAGGTCAACTGGAAGAATATACGGTAGCTGATGCTCATCCGAGTATGTCGTTTATCGAATTGTTGGATGTTCTCAATGAACAGTTAATCAAAGATAATCAAGAACCTGTAGCCTTTGATAGTGACTGTGGGGAAGGGATATGTGGCTCTTGTGGCATGATGGTTAATGGGGTAGCCCATGGAAAGCAAAAACAAACTGCCGTGTGTCAGTTACACCTCAGAAGTTTTCAGGATGGAGATACCATAACCGTTGAACCTTGGCGTGCTAAGGCTTTTCCCATAGTTAAAGATCTAGTAGTTGATCGCTCGGCATTTGATCGCATTGTGGCTGCTGGGGGGTATATCTCCGTTAATAGTGGTGCTGCCCCTGATGCCAATTCTTTACCTGTAGCCAAAGAAAATAGCGATCGCGCCTTCGACTATGCAGCCTGTATCGGTTGTGGAGCTTGTGTTGCGGCTTGTCCTAATGCTTCAGCATCTCTGTTTACCGCAGCTAAAATATCCCATCTAGCCTTACTTCCCCAAGGAGATCCCGAACGAAAACAAAGAGTTTTAGGGATGACAGCACAGATGGCAACGGAAGGCTTTGGCGACTGTTCTAATCATGGTGAGTGTACTGCGGTATGTCCTAAAGGTGTTCCTTTAGATGCAATTTCTGCCATGCGCCGAGAATATATCAAAGCAATGTTTGGTTAACTAGTCAACAAGAAATCAAAAAAATATAGTGCAGAAATAATTACGAGCAATCAACTTTTAGCTCAATATTTCTACACTATTTATTTAAAAATCTCTAACAGTTAACAGTTAGTTAGGGCTTACTGAAAAAGTCTGAGTAAGACAAAAAAGAGAGTTAAATTGAAAATTGAAGTTAAGAAGAGGAGAACTCAGATGGTAAAAAAAAGTCACGAAATTGTGTTTTTTGAGTGACAAAAGCTGACATTAAGCTTCTGTGAGAGGAAAACTTGCGGCAAAAATTGAAAAAGAGAACCAAAAACTGCTTTAATAACAGTTCGAGGTTCATCACGAGAAAAGTAATCGCAATAGTACTTTCAGCAGTATCATAGAGTTTAGCCATGATCCGATTGAGACTGAAACGCCTCTTAGCCTGCCCAAATTTGCCTTCAATCTATTTTTCTACCTGTAATTCTAGGTCTTGGGATTCATTAAAATTGTCCCAACTGAGATGATCCAAAAAACAGTAACCATTACTGTAACTCACAGAAATTTTGGCTCCAAACTCCACGGGAGTCCCCGCTTTACCTCGAACAATTCTAGCGCGTATTGATCCTGAAGAAATGCGATCGACCTACCCAAATAACAACAACGAAACTGAACACTATTACCTCTCAGAATTAGTACAAAAATATCAGATGATACCGATATAGTTTAGAATCAATAATCCATCTTGAGAGTAAAAGACTGCCCTAAAGCGATTAGCTTCGCGTCCGTTCATGTGACCTGTAGAGCGATCGCCTTATTCAATAAATCGTTGACACAATATATAAAACTTGAATGAACTTTAATCAGTTGCGATCGCATCATCGAAACTATTTGATTAACTTATCGTATTCAGCATGAGTCCCAATCCAAAACCAGGAAATGCCACTTTTTACTTCCACTCCCAAAGCACGATAGCTCAGTCCTACTCTTACTGACCAATATTTATTGCCAATTTTCTTAAAATGCAGCGACGGATGATATGGATCAACTTTCAGTAATTCATATGATTGGTCGGCAATACGTTGTAGGTTTGCAGGTAAGGCTTCGTAACACTTCCAAAAACGGCGAGTTGTATAGTGCATTAAATCTCCGGACAATGCCCCGAGTCAAATTCGGCGATCGCTTCATTAGCTAATTCTTCTAACTTTCCTGCTGCGACATCTTGTTCTAGTTGCTGCTCCCACTTTTGATAATCTAGGTCAAGAAACCACTGCTTAAACTGTTTAAACTCATCTGTTGAGAGATTTAAAATAGCTATTTCAATTTGTTCTAAGGTTGACATAATCAGCTTTTTCTGGAATTAAGTATTGTAGAAATTATAGACAATACCGTATTAGATCAGAGTACAGAATCTATACTTTTGAGTCGAAAAGTGCCCTAAAGCGATTGTCTTGGATGTCAAGTTAAAATTTTCTTCTTTCAGGCGAGCGCTATAAATTAAAACGAACTGCCACCAAAGGACTAGCTTTGCATTGCGATCGCAGCTACCCAAACTACACTTCCAAAGCTTATAGAGCTATGGTGTTATAACGCTATAACGTTGTTGTGCTATGGTTACAGAGTGGCTTGAGTATAGTGAGAATATTAATGAGTAAATTGTCAAAAAGATCAACAATTTATTTTGAACCTGAAATACATCGCGCCCTTAAAATGCGAGCAGTCTCCTCAAATTGCTCGGTATCGGAACTTGTTGATCAGGCAGTGCGACTTTTGATGCGAGAAGATCAAGAAGATTTAGAGGCATTTTCTGAACGAGCCGATGAGTAAGAAAGGGTCACATAACTTGGTGATCTAAAATCCCATCAACAGCAGTATAAAGTCACTGTAAAGTCATTGTAAAGCTTTTATAAAGGTAACTCAGTTAAATCAATTCAATATTGATAGGTTGATTGCATTAGAGAAAAATTTTGCTCCTGCTTCAACTTTGGCTGCAAAAATTACATTTATAAAGTTACTTAATATGGCTACTAATCAAGATTTTCTTCCAGCAGAACAAAGTGGGCAATTTTCCTATGGTGAAGCTCTACAGAAAAACTTCCTTTTTTATGAAGCAAATCGTTCTGGTGATTTAGGCGCTGATAACCGTTTAGAATGGCGCTCTGATTCTACCCTCAATGATGGTAGCACTGTTGGTCGTGACTTAGAAGGTGGTTACTTTGATGCGGGAGATCATGTCAAATTTGGTCAACCTATGGCAGCTTCCATTAATATGTTGGCTTGGGGTGGTGTTGAGTATACCGCAGCTTACCAACAATCAGGACAGTTTGACGAATTACTAGCAGCAGTGAAATGGGGAACAGACTATTTCCTCAAAGCTCATGAAACCAGTGATGGCAAAACCTCTAAGCTTTGGGTACAAGTTGGAGAAGGGGGCAGCGCTAACGATCATGGTTATTGGGGCGCACCTGAAACAGTAGAAGCTAATACGACTCGTAACGCTTTTGCGATCGATCCTGCCAACCCTGGTTCCGATGTGGCGGCTTCCACCTCCAGTGCTTTTGCTGCTGCTTCGATGCTCTTTCGGGGAGTAGACGACCAATACGCTGATGAACTGTTACAGAATGCTCGGCAACTATATGAGTTTGCCGAAACCTATCAAGGCAAATATTCCGATTCAGTTAGTGCAGCGAATCCTTTCTACACTAGTTGGAGTGGTTATGGTGATGAATTGGCTTCTGGTGCCGCTTGGTTACATAAAGCCACAGGGGAACAATCTTACTTAACTAAAGCCGAAAATTATTTCAAAAATGAGGTAGGTTCCCTAGGAGATTGGTCTTGGGCGGTAGATGACCATTCCTATGGTGCTGCGGTCATCTTGGCTCAAGAAAGTGCCGATCCTTATTTCCAAGGTCAAGTTGAAAGCTGGTTAGACAAATGGATGAACGGCAATAGTAATATTCAATATACGAATGGTGGCTTTGCTCATCGTGCAGCCTGGGGTTCTGTACCTGTAACCAGCTCTGCTGCTTATTTGGCGCAACTTTATCACGACACGGTTAAAGAGGATAGTCGTTACAGTGACTTTGCTAATAACCAAGTGGACTATATTTTGGGTGATAATCCAGCTAATCTTAGCTACATGATCGGATTCGGAGATCAGTATCCTGAGCGTCCCCATCACAGGGGTTCTGCTCCTAATTTGGGTACACAACCTACAGCAATTCAAGAAAATGTGCTTTATGGTGCAGTGGTTGGAGGCCCTAATACTCCTGATGATTTCGCCCACAATGATCGCCGTGATGATTGGGTAACTAATGAGGTGGGTATTAGCTATAATGCACCTTTTGCTTCTGCTTTAATCCAACAGTACGATAACTTCGGTGGCGATCCTCTCTCAGATAGTCAATTAGACCAGTTAATTGGTGTTGATGCCGACGGTGTAGGATAAACCAATAGCAGGTGTTGACATTTAATTATGTGGTTCGCCAAATAGCACCATTGAACAAGATAGTTGCTCAATGACTTGATGGGGGATATCACTGATCATTAATCCCCCTGCTGTGCGGCGACGGAGCGATCGCCATACTACCATGTCCACCATGGCTGTTTCTTGCAAAATAACTTGAGCAACGCGATCGCTCTTAACGATTTTGACTTGAGAACTAACTTGGGGAAAGGCTTCTAATAGTGAGTGCTCAAACTTTAATTGTAAAGTAGTAATCTCTTCAGGACTTGTTTGAGAAGGACAGACGTGGAGCAAAGTCACCGAACCACCATTAGTTTCCGCGAGTAATTGAGCAAAGCGAATAGTTCTAATGGTTTGAGCAGTAAGGTTTTTAACAGGAACGAGAAAGCGATGAAGATTTACTGGTTCATCTAATAGTCGCATTACCGCAACAGGACAGTGAGCAGACCAGAGTACAGTATCAATCAAACTACCAAATAAGCGCGATCGCAACCCTCTAGTTTCGCTCCAGCCCATGACAATTAAACTAGCTTCCTGTTCGCGGGCTGTACGAATAATTCCCGTTGCCACATCTTCAGCAATTCGTAGAGTTGCTTGTGTTTTTACTTCTAACTCCTGACCAATCTTGTCCGCTTGTTGTAATAAATGTCTACTTTTCTGCACCACTAAATTAAACTCAAATTCTGGCAGATGAACTGAAGCTGGGGCGATCGACAAAGGAATAATCATCCCCGATTCATGACGTACAAGTAATGCAGCAATTTCAATTAAATATCTTTCGGTGACTGGGTTAGCAATTGGTACAATTGTCTTAAACTCAGACCGTTTATTTTCGGACTTTTGCTGTTCTGTTGCTTCCCACCACAAGGAGACTTTGTTATCTCTATAGATTGGTTCTAGGGGATGGAGTTTAGGGGCAAATTTAGCTGTTAATAGAGGCCCAACAATAGATGTCAGCAGCATCAAGACAATGACAGCATTAAATACCACCTCATTGATCAGCCCTACCTGCAATCCCACTAAAGCTGCTGCTAGGGTAGCTGCTACCTGGGGAATAGACAGCGACCACATGACCATAGTTTCATTCCAACTATAGCGATAGAGTTGTTTAACACTCACAGCAGCCAAGAATTTACCGCCAATCAAGCCAAAGATAATGGCTAGAGTCAAACCAAGATCATTGGTTAATGTTTTCAGGAAAACTGGGACATCTAGCAACAGCCCCATGCCCACAAAGAAAAAAGGAATAAATAACACGCTGCCGACAAATTCTACTTTCTCTTTAACAGGACTACGACCCACCACATCATTAACCGCTAAACCAGCCAAAAAAGCCCCCACAATCTGCTCGACATGGATAATTTGCGCTCCTACAGCAGCCAAAAAAATAGCCAGCAAAACAAATAAAAACTGGTTGCCTTCATCATCTCCTGTACGGCGAAAGTATTCTTTTCCTGCCCAATCAAAACCAAATAAGACTAATGCGGAATAGATTGCTAGTGAACCTAATTGAATACTGAGACTGAATAGGGAAAATTCTCCTCCATGAATCGAAACACAAATTGCCAAGACCAAAAGGGAGCTAATATCAGTAAAAATCGTTGCGCCAATAGAGACAATTACCGCTTCATTTTCGACAATTCCCAAACGCTGCACTATCGGATAGCCGAGCAAAGTATGGGAAGCAAACAGCGAGCCAATCAAAATTGAACTATTCCAACCAAAGCCAAATAGTCTACCAATTAAAGCCCCAACTACTAAGGGTAGAAAAAACGTGGCGAACCCGAAACCCAAAGAGCGATTTTTCTTCTGGCGAAACTGTTCTAGGTCAATTTCTAAACCAGCGACAAACATTAGATATAGTTTGCCAATATCTGAGAATAGTTTAATAGTTTCACTTTTAGGATTAAGTATTCCTAGACCACCAGAACCTAAAATTACTCCTGCAATTAAGAGTCCTACTAGCCCAGGCAATCCCAGACGCTCGAACCAAGGAGGAATGACTAGAGTTACCAACAAGAGGATGGTAAAAGCAGCAATAGGAGTATGCAAGATGTGAGATATAAATTGCCAAGTTTGGGTCATTAAATAATTTCAGTCTGATAATATTGGATTGCGATCGCCTATATCGTTCAATAAATGGGTTTAAATCACCGTTGATTTATGATAAAGAGGAGTCAAAAAAAAGTAACTACACTCCCTTAAATTAACTATGATTTTATTTTGCTCATACTCATAATTAATGTGCAGCTAAAAAATATTTTGCTATATTTTTTTAAGGGAAAACTGAGCCATGTAAATGGTGTTTTATATTATTTTTACCACTATGTTTAACTTGATACATTAATTTATCTACTCGTTCGAGCATATTATCTACTGAGTCTGGTAATTCCAAAAAGGTAATTGCTCCAATACTAAAGCTCACCTCAAAAGATTCTTGCTTAACCATCTTGTTTAATTGTTGTTGAACCCGTTGCAATACTAATTGTGCTTGTTGATAAATAGTTTCAGGCAATAGTAACACAAATTCGTCTCCTCCTAAACGAGCAAAAATATCAGTTTGGCGAATAGTTTTAGCCACAGTACAAGCAACTAAATACAATAATCTATCACCTTGAATATGCCCTAACTTATCATTAATATTTTTAAAATTATCTATATCAAAATAAACTAAAGTTAAACATTGTTGATAACGAATAGACCGCTTAGTTTCACTATGCAAAAGTTTTAAAAAATAGCGTCGATTATAGATTTGGGTTAGGCTGTCTATTTGAGCTAAACTCTTTTCTTTTTTGTAAGCATCTTTAATAGTAGATAATAAATAAACTACAGTCAAAAATACTGTTAATCTAACTAAGGTATTCCATAATAAAAAAACAAAATTTAAATCTGTTTTAGCTGTATCTTCGGCGAAATACCAGCTACAGGCACTAATTAGTGATAGAAATATTCCCGATTGCCTATCTAAATATTTGGTGATCAGGGCGATAGGAATTAAGTAGCAAATAGACAGAGAAATATCAATTACAATCAAGTAATCTACAAATCCTATCAATAAAATGCTAATAATTCCTATGAGCAAAATACCGATTTTAGGCAAAAGGAGTTTAAACTCAAATTTTACCTGCTGATTTTCGTCTTTGCTAGAGTAATTAACCATTTAGAGTTCGTAGTTCGGAGTTTGGGGTACTCGCTACAGGAGAAGCAAGATACGGACAATTTAAAGCCACGACTATAAATTAGCTTCATCGTATATCATAAATATGTAATTCCTATGTCAATTTTGACAAGAATTGTTGTGTCAACTCAATATTTAATTAGGTCTTTGACATTGCTACTAGCACTGTTTTTGGCTACATATTCAATAATCTTCCCAGCCACATCAATTGCTGTCGCTTTTTCAATTCCCTCCAAGCCAGGAGAGGAATTAACCTCCATAACTACAGGGCCGTGATTAGAACGCAGTAAGTCTACCCCCGCCACGTTTAAGCCCATCGCTTTTGCGGCTTTAATTGCCGTTGTTCTTTCTTCGATAGAAAGATTAGTTTTTTCCGCCTCACCACCGCGATGTAAATTAGAACGAAATTCTCCTTTTGCCCCTTGACGTTTCATGGCAGCAATTACTTGACCACCAACGACGAAACAACGCAAATCTGCTCCTCCCGCTTCCTTAATATATTCTTGTACCAAAATATTGGCATCCAAACCTCGAAAGGCTTCAATTACCGACTTAGCAGCTTGATAGGTTTCAGCCAAAACTACTCCAATTCCCTGAGTTCCCTCTAAAAGCTTAATGACTAATGGTGCCCCTCCCACTGTTTCAATCAAACCATCGATGTCTTGAGTAGCATGGGCAAAGCCAGTTACGGGCAAACCAACTCCCTCTCTAGCTAGAATTTGTAAACAACGTAGCTTATCGCGACTACGGGAAATAGCCTGAGATTCATTGGCACTAAATACCCCCATTACTTCAAACTGACGTACTACCGCAGTACCATAAAAAGTCCGCGAGGCACCAATACGAGGAATTACCGCATCAAAATTTTCTAGGGGAGTACCATTAAAAATAATGCTGGGACGACTAGAAGTAATATTCATATAGCAGCGTAGATAGGGAATTACCCGCATTTGATGCCCTTGTTCTTCCCCTGCCTTTTTCAATCTTTTGGTGGAGTATAAAGAAGCATCCTGAGACAAAATAGCAATTTTCATTTGTATTTCTGAATTAAATAAAGCGCGGACTTAATGACGACTACTTTGTAAAAAAGACTTACCAGGGTCAATTGAAAAGCGACCTTTCAATGCCTGTCTCCCTAAGAGCATCCGAAAACCCATAACATCACGGTTAGTTAGGGTAAGTTCTACTTGCCATTGATGTTCTCCAAGTTTGACGGTAGTAAGAATTACTGGTCTAGTTTGAGCGTATCCCCCAGAGTTAGTGATCTTGCGGTATTCTAATAATTCTGCTTCAGCCAATATGGTTTGTTTGCTGTCCCGTTGAAGAGGATGAATTCCAAAACGAATCATTGTTTTATCGTCTTGTTTAAACTCTTGGCAATTAAAGGCGTGTAAAGCAGAGGTTCTTGCTCCTGTATCGATTTTGGCTTTAATGCGAGCAACATTTAACTCTGGCAATGACAGTATTTCTCGCCAACCAATAACCGATAACTGTTTGGCTTTTTTTTGAGCTTTTCTCATGTTTAGCAATAAATATTAACCCAGATAAAACATCTTTAATTTGTACAAACTTCAGATTTTATTTAAAGATGCTTTTGATTCTTTTTCTAATGATAAAGATAGTTCCTGGGAATCGCTGGAACTAGAACTCAGATCAATAGCTTGTAACAAAAGATAGTTTAAGGCTGTTCGTAGAGCAATAATTGCTGCTAGTTGACCGATATCATTCCAGGTGGGGGCAATGGTTGTCTTTAAGATGCTACCTCCCACCAAAAAGCTTAGTCCCAATGAAAAAGCATAACCCAATTCTAATCGACTTGCCTGAAATGCGATCGCGGAACGAAAACTAAAAAAAATGTGTTTGCAGTAAATAAGTAAAGCTTTAATGATCCCTGTGACTATGACAAATAGTGCTAATAATTGACATAAACTAACTACCCAACTATTAAGGGTTTCTATCCAGGTTATAAACATTATTTTCCCTTACCCAATTTACGCCATATCCCACAAGTTTACTCAAGTATTATTTCACTTTTGAAACCTTTAAATCGTTTAACTACTAATGCAAATTCGATTAACCACATAACTATGACAACATTAGCAATAAGTAGCAGCAATTGCAAATTGGATATTAGTTGACCAAATTTTTTAATTGCAGTCAGCCGAGACGATATTCTGACCAAGATTAACACCCAGCCTAAATTATAAGATATTAGCAAGACCAAAGTATCAGTTAATAAACTAATTATCCCATTGCTAACCAGATCAGGCAAAGGTCTGTAACGATTTAGTTTGAGCATAGATCGCTGTTGAGAAAACAAAAAACTACGATTAAACTTTCTTCACTTTCGACTTTTGTTTAGATTTACTACTAACTGGAAATAATCTAGAGAGTAGAACAATGATGAAGACCAATAAACTGATTAATATTAGTTCAAACAAGAGAATTTGAACCATAATTTTAGACTCACTCTTCTAATTTGATAACAGATGACTCAAAATTATTAAACTTTGATGGGTTTAAGGGAATACCTCAACGAACTATTTAATAATTCCCAATTTTGCGTCTCAATTAATTCTAAATAAAATTCATCTAGTTGATTGACAACACCATCCCAAGTAAATAAATCTACTACCCTTGCTCTAGCAGATACACCTAATTTATATCTCCATTGAGGCTCGGTTATCAGACGGTAGATAGCTTTAGTCAAAGTATTTGTATTTTCAGGAAAAAACAATAGACCTGTTTGTTCGTGTGCGACTACATATTTTAAGCCTTCAATATTAGTAGTAATAACTGGCGTACCACATGCCATAGATTCAATTGCCACCATACCTGAAGGATTATAGTGGCTGGGAACAACGCAGACATCGGCAGCAGCATAGTAAGTTGCCAGTTCTTCTCTGCTGATTTGATCTACAAAAGTGGTAATGTTTTCGATTCCCAATTCCCAAACCAGTTTTTCAATACGTTTTCTTTCTAATTGTTCACTGGAATGACGATGCAAACCACTGACCAAAGTTAGACGAATATTACCGACGGTATGTAAATAAGGTTTACTGACTGCTCTGACTAGGGTTTCAATTCCTTGAGAACGAGCAAATCTACCGACATAGAGAATGTGGAATAGATCTGGTTTGATTTGTAGTCGTTCCCTTGCCGAGAAGTGAGCAACAGAGCCAAATTGATCCGTATCTGTACCACAAGGAACAATCTCGATATTGCCCTTAGTGGAGACCAACTCTCTGAGGTATTCTCTTTGTTGAGGGCAAGTAGCAATGTTAAGATCGGCTGTTTCCAGACAAGCCTTTTCAATTTTTAAACGGGTTTCAGCAATATCAGCAAGATGGTTAATTTTGGCATATTTAACTGCACCAAGAGAATGATAAGTGTGGACATGCTTGATTGGTTGAACTTTTTTGAGTTCCATGCCTACCCAAGCTGATAGCCAATAATTAGTATGAATCAGACGATATTGAATGTCGTTGTCTAATTGAAATTGACGCAGTTGCTGGAGAAATTCTGGTAAGCAAGCAATTAGTTTTTGTCGCGGGATGAATTTTTCGGCACCAGCCGTAAGCCGAATAGTTCGACACCAAGGATTATGTTGCACGATGTATGGCTGGCTAACATCAGTTTTGCGGGTAAACATATCTACCTGCCAACCTATACGAGATAAAGCTTCTCCTACCTGACGTACATAGACATTTTGGCTCCCTGTTTCATTAGCAGGATCACTATGAACTGAGATTAAAGCAATAGTTTGAAATGATTGCATAGTTTTAAGTCTTAATGATTGATTGAAGAAACTAACAAGAAATCTGGAGTATCAATCTGCTTTGAATCTAGGAGATATTAGTCTACTTTGGACTGCTACAAACAAGTCGGATGTTTCTGAACGACAGTATGGGCAATACCAGTAGAGATTGTGGGAACATAGGTGGCGGAGTAAATTATAAGAGCAATGGGGGCAACTATTCATAGTCTTGACTCCAAATTCAATAGAAGCATATTCAATTAATCAAGATAACGAATTAGTATTGCAAAGTTATGACAGTTTAATATCAGTTTTGACAAACCATTTCAAAGGCGACTATTAAGATGATTCTTGTTTAATTGTTCGGCTATATTAGAGTTAATTCGATAACATGCGAAATCTCCGTTTCGATACAGCTCTATTGTAAATTTGCCCAATTCCCTTGACAAGATTCTACAATCAATCCTTGGAAAATAGATTTTGTTGCGGGATGAATATCAATTTGATAAAGAGAGAAAAACCCTGACAAATGATTGATGTTCAACTCTCTGCGTGTCAGAGATAAAGCTTGGGTGCGATGAAATTCAACCGCTTGTAATAACCCTGGATAACTGAGATTTCGTAATGCTAATTGTCCTTTTTTGGTAATATAAATAGCATCATTTTGCCAAAGATGCTCTAGGCTAATAAGAGCAGCATAGACATCAGTATCTTTTTCCATGCCACCTAAACGATGAGCATCTAAGCCAAAACGAATACAGAAATTATTGCCAAACAAAGAAGTTTATTGTCTTTGAGAACTCCAGACAGGATTAAAGT
>CBDUCX010000074.1:0-18086 GCA_965365755.1 uncultured Pleurocapsa sp. | reverse complement strand
GGCAGCAATTGATACTTGAGCCGCAATCTGTTCGGCGATCGCCACTAAAGCTTTAGCCGAGGCAGACTCTGGTGCCGCAACCACGATGGGAATACCATTATCTCCTCCTTCTCGTAAGGCGATTTCTAAAGGAACACAACCCAATAGAGGAATATTTAATTCTTGAGCAGTTCTTTCTCCACCACCTGAACCAAATAAGTCGTAGCTTTTTTCTGGCAGATCAGGGGGAATAAAATAGCTCATGTTCTCCACAATTCCCAGTAGGTTTACTCCTAGCTGTTGGAACATTTTTAAACCACGACGGGCATCAATCAAAGATACAGTCTGAGGCGTTGTCACAATTACTGCCCCAGCCATTGGTACAGCCTGCGCCATAGTTAACTGAGCATCTCCTGTACCTGGAGGCATATCCACAATCAGATAATCTAGTTCTCCCCACTCTACCTGATAGAGAAACTGACGAATAATACCGTTGAGCATTGGGCCACGCCAAATCACGGGCTGATCAGGATCAATCAGAAATGCCATCGATACCAACTTTACACCATGATTAAAGGCTGGTTCTAGTATTTCACCACTGCTGTCCTGTTTAACGGCAATTTTGGCATCAGATAAGCCAAACATATTCGGGGCGTTAGGGCCATAGATATCGGCATCTAACAAGCCCACCTTGGCACCTTTGGCAGCTAGAGCCACTGCCACATTAACAGCAACCGAACTTTTCCCTACTCCACCTTTCCCACTAGAAATGGCAATAATATTTTTTATTCCTGGGACAGAAGTGCGATCTGGTAGAGACTTCTGTTGAGGAGTTTCCGCCGTCACTTCTACTTCTACCGTTGACACTCCCGGTAGGGTTTTAACCGCAGTCTGACAATCTTCGACGATAAATTCTCTCAAAGGACAAGCAGGAGTAGTTAACACCAGCGTAAAGCTTACCTTTCCCCCATCTACCATGACGTTGCGAATCATATTAAGTTCGACCAGACTCTTTTGTAGCTCAGGATCTTGTACGGGACGTAATACTTCTAAAACTGATTTGCTATCCAACATTATGATTAACCTCTAAAGCGCGATCGCCTTTTATTTAAAACAAGTATTGTTACCTATCACTTAATTATTAACGGAAACGGATCATCGTCGCAAATCACAAACGAGCAATGAGATATTTCTTGAATCTTGAACATTAAAAAGGGTGAGGCTGATTTAAAAGCAGTACTTTTTAGGACTAAAATCATGTCTCACCAAAGAATAATTTCCCTCAAAATTTGTAAACGTGCAGCCTATTTCCTATCCAATGGTTCTCCTAAGCAGAGCAAGATAATAAACAACAGAGAATTAATTACTCGCTGTTATCGAATTAGTTGAGAATATTTACAACTTTGAGTTAGAAGATAACGATTTTAGTAGCATGGAAGAAAGAAAGGGAAACGGGAAACAGGTAACTATAGCTGCACAAAGCTAGGTTAGGACACGTATGATATTAGGATCGAAAGTAATAAGTAACAAGTAACAAGTAACGAGTAACAAAGTCTTAACAGAGCTACGTATTGCTATATTTTTTCAGGTTTATTTTTATCCACAAGCTAAGAACTATCTATTTAAAGACTTGTATGACTAATTAACCAGGAGAAAATTATGAAACGCTTACAAATTTTTATCATTAGTATTTTGTTTACTGTCAGCTTTGGTTTATTTAATTCAATATCGAGCAAAACTTCAACAACGACAGCACCATTATTTACTGGCATGGGAGATCTCCATCATGCCATCACAACTAAATCAGCCCAAGCACAACGTTATTTCGATCAAGGACTAACTTTAGCTTATGGTTTCAACCATGCAGAAGCGGCACGTTCTTTCCGCCAGGCAATTAAGCTTGATCCCAATTGTGCCATGTGTAACTGGGGTTTAGCTTATGTTTTAGGCCCTAACATTAATGCCAAGATGGAAGATGATGCTGTGCCAGAATCTTATACAGCTATACAACAGGCTATAAAGTTAGCTAACAATGCTAGTAAGTCAGAACAAGCATATATCGATGCTTTAGCTAAACGTTATGTAGATAGACCATTAGAGGATCGTAGTTCTTTAGATCTTGCCTATGCTGAAGCTATGGAACAAGTAACCCAGCAATATCCCGATGATATGGATGCAGCGACCATTTATGCTGAAGCACTCATGGATACTATGCCTTGGGACTATTGGACAGAAGATAAAAAGCCGAAACCAAGAGCGCAAAAAGTTCTGGATACTTTAGAGTCAACTTTACAACAAGAGCCGGATCACCCAGGGGCAAATCATCTTTACATCCATGCAGTAGAAGCAGTACGACCATACCAAGGAGTTGCAGCAGCAGATCGACTGGGTAGTCTAGTCCCCGGTTCGGGACACTTGGTACATATGCCATCGCACATTTACATTCGAGTAGGAAGATATCATGATGCTGCCGTTGCTAACCAAAAAGCGATCGCCGTAGATAATGACTATATTACTCAATGTCATGCTCAAGGGGTTTATCCTCTGGCTTATATGCCTCATAATCATCATTTCCTCTGGTTTGCTGCCACCCTTGAAGGGAATAGTAAGTTAGCGACCAAAGCAGGAAAAAATGTTGCCGCCATGGTCGATCCCCAGATGATGCGCGAACCAGGCTGGGGAACATTACAACACTTTTCGATCATTCCCTTCTATACTATGATTCGATTCGGTCAATGGGAGGAGATTTTGGCAATACCTCAACCAGAAGAAGACCTCAAGTATCCCACAGGAATCTGGCATTATGGGAGGGGTTTGGCTTATACTGCTCAAGGTAAGATAGCTGAAGCACAACAAGAGTTAGAAGCATTGGATTTACTTGCTCTCGATCCAGAATTAGAGGAGGTAACTATTTGGGATATCAACACCACTCAGAACATACTTAAAGTTGCTACTGAAGTATTAACAGGAGAAATAGCAGCCAAAGAAGGAAAATATCCTAGAGCGATCGCTCATCTACGTCAGGCAGTTACACTGGAAGATGCCTTAAATTATGATGAACCCGCAGATTGGTCTATTCCTACCAGACAATATTTAGGAGAGACTTTACTCCAAGCAAGACGTTACGATGCAGCAGAGCAAGCATATAGAGAGGATCTAGCTATTTATCCTGACAATGGATGGTCACTATTCGGTTTGACTCAAAGTCTACAAGCACAAGGTAAGGATTCAGAAGCAGAAAGCATCCAGCAACAGTTTAAATCGGCCTGGCAATACGCCGATGTTCAATTAACTGCATCTATATTTTGAGGGAATAGGAGAAAAAATTAACTACTTTACTAAACTACGTATCCCAAAAGCAGCATTGTTAGATTAAACCCCCGACTATCTCGATTTTTAAGTACATAGTCAGAAGGTTTAAAAATCGGCGTAGTAATTTATTCATTATCCTGATTTAATTGCTGTAGTAGCCTACCCAATTCTTGCTGATAGCGTCCATACTCAGTCCAATTACCTTGGCGCAATGCTTGCTGTGCTTGTTGATAAGTTTCCCAAGCGGATTTAATGGAAATGATATCTTGGTCAGTTAAGGGACTCGTACTTGTGACTTGCTGCTCTACTTGCTTGGTGCCAAAAATAGTTGCCAAAGATTGTTCAAGATTTTTCTCCATTACCACTGCTTTGTCATATGCCACAATCACACGCTTTAATTCGGGTAATTCCCCCTGTTCTGCCCGTAAATAGACTGGTTCAATATAAAGTAATGACTGCTCAATAGGAATTACTAATAAATCTCCCCGAATCACTTTAGAACCAGCCTGACTCCACAAGGTAAACTGTTGGGATATTTGCGGTGTTTGATCGATTCGTGCCTCAATTTGCTTGGGTCCATAAACCAGCTTCTGTTTAGGAAAAGTGTATTGCAGCAATTTGCCGTAGTCTTCACCATTAGAACGGGCTGCCATCCAAGCGATCATGTTATCCTTTTTGGCTGGAGTGAAGGGCAGAATTAAAATAAATCCCGTTTTTTTCTCCCTCGGCAGTTTTACCATCAGATAATACGGTTCGACAACCACCTCGTTTCCTTCGTAGATTTGCCTGGGAAAATCCCACATATCTTCCCGATTGTAGAATACCTCTGGATCGCTCATGTGATAAGAAAGATACATCTGTGCCTGAAGTCTAAACAGATCTAAAGGATAGCGAAAATGAGTTTTCACTTCAGGGGGAGTGGCATCCCGTCCGCTAAAGAGGTCGGGAAATATCTGGCGATAGGTAGCGAGGACAGGATCGTTTTCATCAACTACAAAAAACTTGATTGTACCATCATAGGCATCGACAACTACTTTTGCTGAGTTACGTATGTAGTTTACTTGGCTATTTCTGGAGAGAATATTGGTTCCGGCAACTGGTTCAGAGTAAGGATAGCGATCGCTGATGGTATAAGCATCGATAATCCATTGTAACCTGCCGTTAATTACGGCTAAATAGGGATCGTGGTCTAAGCGTAGGAATGGAGCGATGTGGTTTACTCTGGTTTTAATCTGCCGATAGTAATGGATGCGGGACTGATTAGTGAAGTAATTAGAGATTAAAATTTGGAGACTGCGTTGGTCATAAGCATAGGCGAGTTTACGCCAAATAGAGGATAGTGGTACGCCACCTTTGCCCTGGTATTTGATAAAGGCATTGGCATCTCCCAGAGGATAATCAAATTCGGGGGTTGTGGTACCTGTGAAGATATAATGATCAGTCTCTTCTCCGTAATAGATTGCAGGTTGCTTGATCTCTAAATTTACGGTGGAGACAGGGGGAATATTTTTCAGATATAGTTCTGGTAGACCATCACTGGTAACCCGATTAACAGGACTCATTACCAAGCCATAGCCGTGGGTATACTTTAGCCTTTGATTGACCCAAGTTTGAGCCTTCTGGGGAACGCGGTCAAAATCGAGTTCTCTTGCTGCCAGCATTACCTGTTGGTAATCTCCGTCAAGCTGATAGCGGTCTACATCTACATCATTGAATTTATAATAAAGACGAATTTCCTGGAGTTGTCGATAGGTATTGAGTAAGGGGCGATAGTCCCAAAGACGGACATTATCAATTGTCGATTGATTGTTGGCTAAAGACTGGAGGTCAAGTTGAGCTTCAGCAGCATAATTCTGACGTTCCACATCATCCAAATGGTAAGCAGCCTGAGTATATTTGATATTGTGTTCAATATAGGGTTTTTCTTTGACCAATTCATTGGGACCTACAATAAATTGCTGCATAAACCAAGGATAGACATGATTGACCAGCAATAAAGTAACGAAAAATAAGCCAATGCCACTGAGGGGCAAGGTAAATCTCTGCTGCCTAATGGAGATAATCAAGAGCACTGCTACCACCAACGCCAATAAGCATAACAAATTGTAAGCCAACAGCTTACTATGAACATCGGTATAGCCAGCCCCGAAAACCACTCCACTGGGGGAATAGAGTAACTGGTAACGAGCTAGCCAAAAACCCCAAGCAACCAAAAGAGCGATCGCAACTGCTAGGAAACTGAGATGAACTTTGGCCGACTGGCTGATACTAATTCCATTTCTGACTCTGGGATTTGAGGCGATCGCTCCACTAATACCGTAGGCTAAAACCGACACAATTACTGCGGAGACCATCAGCCCCCAAAGCCAGTAGTAAATACTTTCATAGAATGGCAGACGAAAAACATAAAAGCCAATGTCTTGATTAAAAATCGGCTCACTGCTATCAAATTCAGCAGCATGGAGATACTTTAAGATTGTCTCCCAGTTTTCCACACTAGCGGTAGCTGCCATCAATGCCAGTAAACAAATTAAAATTAACGCTGAATAATTAACAATCCATCTGCTAGTAACTTCCCAACTATTATTAATAATTAAACGTAAGTTGTTTACAGGTCTGCTTTTGATTGCCCGCCGATAGTTAGCCCACAAAAACAAACTATAAACAACAAAGGTGAGCAGCCCAATTAAAATTTGCCAAATTAACCGCGTCCACAAAACTTGAGTAAAACCGACGGCATCAAACCACCAAATTTCTGTAAACAGGTGAATCAGGGTACTAGACAGCGACAGTCCTAATACTATTAAGACAAAGGCGATCGCAATAGAGGGCTTTAAAAGCTTCATATTTCAGGTGCAATTGCGGTTTTTGTATGGTCTCTCTTAAACTGAGACTAATTCAAGAGGCATCTTCCCAGTCACTTAGTAATTCATGTTTTTGCTCATGTTTTTGTTTACTAAGAGGTACTTGGGGAGTTCCTAAATCTAGCTGTCGATTCAATCTATCTTTCCGTTTAACCCTTTTATGTTGTTTTCTGGCAGTGGCTTTTGTTGTTGACATCAGACTCACCTTCCGCAGTCGAAGCTAATAACCTATGCTGTACATTTTGAGAATACGGCAACAGTTTGAAGAACCTGTGAGGAATTTATAGCGTTTCTCAAATAGATGAGATCCAAAATTTTCCGTAGCTTGCTTCTCGCGTAGCGAGTACTCCGAATTCCGTTCGCGCAGCGTGCCCGTAGGGCATACTCCGAACTTATCTTAACCAAGGTGTACCTCACTAATAAGAGAACCGCTATAGATAGTCAGTAATGTCCTTTTTTCTCATTGCTATTAGCAACTATGAACACTACTTTATTCACATCAGGCATTTAATATAGCTAACATTATCAACTAACGAGAAATATTAAGCGCCAACCTCTTCACAATTTCCTCAAAAGAATTTACTAATTTTAAATATGGGATTGAGGACAAACAGATGGTAGACATATCGACAACTTATCTGGGATTAAAATTGCGATCGCCGTTAGTGGTTGGTGCTGCTGCGCCTTTAACCGAAGATATCGATAACATTAAACGAATTGAAGATGCTGGGGCGGCGGCGGTAGTATTACATTCTTTGTTTGAAGAACAGCTATTAGAAGAACGCTATGCTGTTTATCATCAGATAACTCACAACACAGCAAGCCATCCAGAAGCTACTCCCTATCTTCCCGAACAGGAAATCTTTCATGTTGGTTCAGAAGCTTATCTCCAGCAAATTCGTTACGCCAAAGAAACTGTCGATATTCCGATTATTGCCAGTCTCAATAGCTCTAACATCGGTAGCTGGGGTGATTATGCCAAGAAGGTAGAACAAGCGGGGGCAGATGCACTAGAACTAAACATCTATTACGTTCCTACCGATCTCACCTTGACTGGGGAACAGGTAGAACAAACCTATCTCAATATTGTCCGTACCGTTAGTTCTATCGTTAATCTGCCTGTAGCAGTCAAAATAAGTCCCTTTTTTAGTAGCATGGCAAACATGGCGAAACGCTTATCCGATGCTGGGGCAAATGGCTTGGTGCTTTTCAATCGCTTCTATCAACCAGATATCGATTTACTAACTTTAGAAGCGGAACCAAATTTACTTCTCAGCACCGCCAGGGAAAACCGTCTACCGATGCGCTGGATCGCTATTTTATATGGAACTATCCCCATAGATTTCGCCGCCACCAGCGGTATTCGTACTGCCCATGATGTAATCAAAATGATTATGGTCGGGGCAAATGTCACTATGCTAGTTAGCGTCTTGTTAAGCCACGGTATCGAACATCTACAGAAGATCGAAAAAGACTTAATTGAGTGGTTGGAGGTCAAACAATATGATTCCCTGATTCAATTACAGGGCAGCATGAGTCAGATGCATTGTCCCGATCCCAGTATTTTTGAACGAGTACAGTATCTCAGGGCAGTACAAACTTATCAACCTCTTTGGCGATTAGCTCCTAGTTAGTGGTTAGTGGTTAGTGGTTAGTAGCTAGAGACGCAGCATACTACTTCTGTACGGCGGTTAAGGGAAAATTAAGGCTGAGCAAAATTACCAAATCAATTATGAGTAAAAGAATTGGAATCCTTACCAGTGGTGGAGACTGTCCTGGGTTAAACGCTATTATTCGCGCTGTAGTTAAGTGTGCCAGCCAGAAAGGATGGGAAGTGTATGGCATTCCCTACGGCACAGATGGTTTTCTGAGATTAGAAACAGGAAAATGCAAATCAGATGATTTACAGCTCAAAGATCATTGTTACGAGCTACCGGGATTTCTCCATGGAATCGATATTCTGCAATTTCTTAGCGGGAGTATTTTAGGTTCTCTAAGCAAGGGTAATCCAGATGATCAGGCGATCGCTCGGTCGATAATTCAAGGCTATCAAGATCTCAAGCTCGATGCTTTAATTGCAGTTGGAGGAGACGGTAGTTTAGATATTATCTACGACTTGGCACAACAGGGGCAATGGAATATTGTTGCTATTCCCAAAACCATTGATAATGACGTACCTTTTACCGAAAGATCCGTGGGCTTCGATACGGCGGTAGACAAGGTAACTTCTGCTCTCTACGATCTTACTTTTACTGCTGCCAGTCACGATCGCACCATGATCGTCGAGGTGATGGGGCGCAATGCAGGACATCTGGCACTTGCTTCGGGTATTGCGGGTGGTGCGGATATTATTTTGATTCCCGAATTAACACCAAAAATCGATCCAGATTTAATTACTAACATTTGTCTTCAGATTGCCCAGCTACGTTCGACAGGACGTAAGTTTGCCCTAATTGTGATTGCTGAAGGGGTAAGAAATCAGACTGGGTCAAGACAAAAAGCGATCGCCGACTATCTCGCCCAACAAATCGATCAGGTTAGCCATCAACTATGTCTGACGGATAAACCAGAATTTTGCGACTTAGATAAACTGGAAACGCGATCGCTAGTTTTGGGTCATATTCAACGTAGTGGGACACCTTCATCCTATGATCGTCTGTTAGCTGCTACCTTCGGCAAAAAAGCTGTCGATTTAATTGCTGAAGCAAAATATAACCAACTTGTAGTCTGGCAAAACGGCGAAGTACAAATTGAACCCTTAGCTAAAGTAGTTGCTCACATCAAACAACGTCATCAGCTCAATATTTGTCCTAATCCTGTAGATCCCGATGGTTTCCTGGTTCAAACAGCGCGATCTCTTGGTATCTATCTTGGTACGGCGTTGCTGAATCGAGGTATGATTCAAAAGGAATGCGATCGCTAGCGCTGTCCAAAGCCAAATCTGGTTTTTTCTGACCAACAAAGGTTTCCAGTTCGTCCAATTCTCCCACTTCTGGTATTGTTTCTGGTTCGTAAGCATCTGGTGGGGGAGTTGAATGATTATTCTTGATTTGTTGATTCAAAAATTTGCGCTGCTGTTAGATTCAGTTCTTTAAATTGAGGCGATCGCACTTCATCTTGACCAGAAAAGCTGCCTACTTCAGTGTAAGTCTTACCTGAAAGTTCGAGTACCATTACTGTTTGAGCATCGGGATCAATAATCCAATATTCAGGGATATCACAATCTTGGTACTGATATCTCTTGGCAATATAATCGCGGTTACGTTGTAATTCGCCCGAACTGACAACTTCGATCACTAGTAACGGAGGAGTCATTGTCAAATGAATACTATTTCGCTTGGTTAATTGTTGAATATGTTCTAATACTGTTCGGTTAGTATCTCAAGTTATTTTGTCCGCCCCCTAAATCCCACCTCGCGCATTCCCTTGCGTCTTACGACGACGCGGGGTCGCTCGCCAATCCTGGGGGACTTTCACAAATATGGCTCCCCCAAAGTTGGGGGCTGGGGGGCTTAACCGAACGGTATTGGAATATGTTCTTCTCGAATGATTGTGAGGTCGGGATAACGGTTTCTTGGTTCGCCTCGCACTTCTAATTCTAATCCATGACCTCTAACTCTATCTGTCCCAATCAACAGGGCAAAAATCAGGAAAAGACGATTGGCAATTTGCACATTTTGCCCTGATTCTGGTGGCACTTCGATTAACTCTCCATTGAACAGTTCATACAGCTTATCTGTGCCATCGTCGTAAGATAGATATTCTTCAAAGCTTTGAAACCGAGGTTTAACTTGGATCGTCGTCATAATTTTGCTGCGATTCCCTTGACTCTTACTTTATTCTAAAGGCAAAAAAGCGATCGCCGTGTTCTGGGATGGGTAAAAAAGCGATCGCCAGAATCTTGTTTATCTCTAATAAGCTAAAGAATAAATTACTCAAGATTTTTCTTCATTGGTTTAACTTTCTAACAAGTCTAATAGCTGTAGCTTCAGCGACGGAAGATTGTTTTGGATCGTTCTCCATGTCAGCATCAAATTAACCTGAAAATATTCGTGAGCCATGATATTCCTCATATCATTCATTAAACGCCAAGGTATTTGAGAATAACGAGATTGTATTTTGGTAGGAATATTGGCAGAGGCTTCTCCAATGATTATAAAGTCGTAGAGAACAGATTTTACAATTATTTCATTAGCTGCAAACTGCTCAAACGTCATTCCTGCTGTACGCTGCTCGATACTTGTAATAGCATCTACAATATCCTGCACGCGCTGTTGCCAAGTTCTAGAAGACAAGGATTGCATCCTCTAAAATAGGTTCTCGCAGATGTTCTCTCAACGCATCAATAGTTCCCAAATCAACATCACATCCCAATAAATCTTCTAGATAATGTCTGATCCGAAACAGATCGAACAAACTTGCCTCAATGGAAAATTCAACTAAAAAATCGACATCGCTATCTGGACGGGCTTCGTCTCGCGCTACAGAACCAAATAATTCCAGAGACTTGACACCAAGAGCTTGCAACTCTGCTTGATGAGCATTCACAATCGCTAACACTCGATCTCGTTTCATGGATTATTAGTTATGATTATCACTTCCATTGATCCTAGTACATCTTTGACTCATGAAATATCAACATTAAATAATTCAATTTCTGTATGGACAATGGCAATAACTCGCCCCTGAAGCAAACCGAAAGTCACAAACCGTTCTTCCCCGTAATCAAGAGCAAAAGAATTTATTCAATCCAAAGCGATCGCCGTTTTCTGGGATGGGTTAAATAGCGATCGCTTGGAGAGCATTGATTAATTAAGATTAATTAGCCCTGAAGTTTTTTACCTAATAGTTGATTGGTCAATTTAGGATCAGCACGTCCACTAGTTTTCTTCATTACCTGTCCGACAAAGAAACCTTTAAGCTTTGTTTTGCCATTACGGAATTGTTCTAACTCTTTGGGATGGGCTGCAATGACCTCATCAATGATTTTCTCGATTTCTCCCGTATCAGAGATTTGAATTAAGCCTTTCTTCTCCACTAAAGCTTTAGCTGAACCACCTTTTTCTAATAGTTCAGGTAAAATTTCTTTAGCAATTTTGCCGCTAATTGTACCTTTCGTAATTAAGCTAATTAACTCCGCCAGAATCTCTGGTTTAAGTCCAGTTTCCGTGATTTTTAGATTGTTACTGTTGACATAAGCTGCAATATCTCCCATTACCCAGTTAGCTACCTGCTTGGTATCTGCACCAGCAGCGATCGCCGCTTCAAAATATTCTGCCACGGCGCGATCATCGGTTAGTACTCTAGTATCATAAGCCGACAAACCTAATTCTGATTCATAACGATGACGTTTGCTGACAGGGAGTTCGGGTAATTGGGCTTTCCAGATTTCTAATTGCTCCTTAGATACTTCAATTGGTGGGAGATCTGGTTCAGGGAAATAGCGATAGTCGCTGCTGCCTTCCTTAAGACGCATGCTTTTAGTACGTTGTGAACCTTCTTCCCAGAGACGAGTTTCTTGATAAATAGGTTCGCCGTTTTCTATCGCCTCAATTTGCCGTTCAATTTCATAGTCGATCGCCTTTTGAATTGCACTAAAGGAATTCATGTTTTTAATTTCCACTTTAGTACCAAATTCCTTTTGCCCGACAGGACGTACTGAAATGTTGACATCGCAGCGTAATGAGCCTTCGTTCATCTTCCCGTCACTGATTCCCAGATAAAGCATAATGCGACGGATTTCTTGTGCATATTCCGCAGCTTCCTTGCCACTACGTAGATCTGGTTCAGAGACAATTTCCACCAGAGGTACACCTGCACGATTAAAGTCTACCAGGGAATAGGTTGAACCATCAAGGCGATCGCTACCACCGTGAGTTAATTTTCCTGCATCCTCCTCCATGTGCAGACGAGTAATACCGATTTTTTTTCTAATTGGTTCAGTATTAGGTTTCTCAGCGATTTCAATTTCAATCCAGCCATGTTCAGCAATCGGCAGATCGAATTGAGAGATTTGATAATTTTTGGGTAGATCAGGATAAAAATACTGTTTACGGTCAAATTTACTGTAGGGTGCAATCTGGCAGTTGAGAGCTAAACCTGCTTTCACGGCATACTCTAAGACTTTCTCATTTAATACGGGAAGTACTCCTGGATACCCCAGACAAATTGGAGAAATATTAGCGTTGGGGTTATCGCCATCAAACTTGGTTGATTCACGGCTAAATATTTTGGTTTCAGTACTCAATTGACAATGAGTTTCTAATCCAATTATTGCTTCGTACTCTGTCTTCGCTGGTGCAGCACTAGTCATAAATCTTTAGCTTAGTAGTAAATAATTTACTTTATTTTATTTTATCGGTTTTACTGTCTCAAAGTGAGTTCGGAGTTCGGAGTTCGGAGTTCGGAGTTCGGAGTTGTTCGGAATTAAAGTTTTCTGAACGAAATGATGTTGTATTAATTCCAACTATCGAGAAAAGAACCCTGACTAATGCCGATCAGACGACGGTATTGAATTACGGCTTCTGCTTCGCTCAATCCTGCAACAATATCTACCGCCATACGAGTTTGTTCTTGGTTTAACTGTTCACTGTTACTTAAGTTATCCTCAATTTCGAGGAATTCTCGTACAAAGCGGGCGGGTATAAAACTGAGATCGCGATCGCGAATTGCCTGAAGATAAATTTCAAACAGGGTTTTAATAATTCTTTTTTGTCCGTAGCGTTGGGTGGCTAAACGAGGATTAGAGATCACATATGACCAAACAATACGTTGCAGAAACTTAAGTTCTTCTTCTCGGTTACGATTATATTTTAAATAACCGCGATCGCCATATTTGGTGCTTAACTGTACGGACTGGACATAGTTTTGAATCAGTTGAGAGCTAATCCTTTTGATTTGGGCTTTTTGCTCAAAAGAGCCAGGAGGATACTGTCCTCGGAGGTTGTAGGTAACATCGAGAAAGTTCTGGAAACGGTGGGGATTGGCTCTAACTACCTTAGCCACAGGATTATTCGGCGACGCTCGCAACCAATCATTAATAAAGCGATCCAGTTCATCCTCGTCTGTTGCTAAAAGCTCTAAAGGAATTAATCCCGCCAGATAAAAGTCTTCTAAGTCATGGACACTATAGGTAATGTCATCGGCAAAATCCATGATACTAGCTTCAATCGTCTGAGAATCGTCTGATTCTGAGCGGGCAAAATTAAAGGCTTCACGGTCTAAATTATAAATTGAATACTTGCGATGTCTTTTTGTATTGGAATCGGGCGATCGCAACCAAGGATATTTTAAAACTGCATTTAAGGTTGCTCTAGTAAGATTAAGACCATAATAATCGATGCGATGAATTGCTAACCTAGTTAAAATCCGAAAAGATTGAGCATTACCCTCGAAACCATCGGTTAAACCTGCCTTTCTGGCGCAAAAATCCAATTCTTCTTCCGCCGTATGACCAAAAGGAGGATGTCCCAAATCATGAGCTAATGCCGCAGCTTCCACCACGTCTGGATCTATTCCGCCAATTTTCTGAGCTACTTCTGGTTGCTCCTCGACTAATCTTTCGGCTAATCTGCGAGCCACTTGAGCTACTTTTAAAGTATGGGTTAAACGATTATGAAATACATGACCTTCCTGCGCTGTCAGGACTTGGGTAATCTGCGCCAAACGACGAAATGCGGAAGAATAGAGAATGCGATCGCGATCTACCTGAAAAGATTTACGATTGTCCCCTGGCTTATCTCCCTGATTGCCAAAAGGATTATGCTGTCTTTGTTGTCTTTCCGACATAGTAATAAGCAATCATCAACTAAAATTGGACATTAAAAAAGACATACTCTGATCTAGATAGTACGTCTTGAGTAATTATTTAGCCGTATTACAAATAGGAATTATAGAATTTCTAAATCCCACGTAGAATTAAACTTAGCCTTGCCCTCTTCCACTAATCGCCAAGCAGCTTCCTTGAGAGTTCGATGAGATAACTTTGTTGATCCAGTTGATTCACCCAAGTTGAGTCCTAATTCTTGCAAACTCATGGGGGCCTGATGCTCTTGCAATTCAGTTAAGAGAAGATATTTAGCTTGTTCTGCTTGTTCGACAGAAGATAATTTCATTACGGGTACTAGTCGAGTTGAAGATATAGAAAGATAGTACTATATATAGTGCTTGATGATTTATTCATCTAATTATAGCTCTATCCATAGTGCCGAATACCATTATGCAGCAAGATTAACAAAATTGTAACCTAGTTAGTATTTTTTAATGCGATCGAGTCCCACTATAATTCTGGGCAAAGGTGTCACTAATATAATTAAGACATCCCCCACGACTATCAATCAACATTGAATATACCGAATGACTAATCAAAGTACACAGTGGGAACAGGCTTTGCTGAACAAAATGACCAACAATGGTGAGCGATTAGCTGTTGTCAAGCAAAGACTCGCTGGAATAGAAAACAGACTAACTAATATTGAATCAATTGTCGGAAAAATTGAATCTTTACTCGGCTGGCTTAAATGGATAGGTGGAGTATTGGTGGTGATTGCACTATCCTTGATAGCCAATTTTATATATTCTTATTTAATCTAAATAATTAAAACATTCCTCACGACTACCAATCAATAAGGGATGCCTAGTAACAATACTTGATTCAACTTATATCTAATGACTAATCCCGAAGCTAAACAGCAATATGAAGGGGCGATACTTAATCAGCTTGTCAAGAATGCTGAGAAGCTAGCTGTGATTGAATTTGACCTTAAGCAAGTTAAACCAAAGATCGATAAAATAGATGTTTTAGAAAATAAAATAGATAACTTAGAAAATAAAATAGATGTTTTAGAAAATAAAATAGATGTTTTAGAAAATAAAGTAGATAACTTAGAAGAAAAAGTAGACAAAATCTACTCAACTCTCGGAACACTTAAATGGATATCTGTAACTATCGGCATTGGAGTAATTATTAATATTTTTAGCCAGCCAATAGTTAGCTGGCTATTTTAGTTCAAAAAGCTTGGGATTTATTTTTAATCTTCCTTAAATGTTAATAAGTGTGTGCGATCGCCCTGAACTATAATTTAAAATCGGGAATCGGCAAGATCCCTTTATGATCGAGCAAAACTACCGATGAACGAGCTTGAACCAGATAATGATCTTCGTAGATATTTTTGGCTGCGAAAGAATCGGCAAAATCCTCTGGTGCAGGTAAGGATGTGTCTATGATGCGATGCCAAGAATCACCTAGCTTTAGCGAGGGTAATTCAAATTTAAGGGGCTTCCAATAGGCATTAAAAATTACATGCAGACGTTCTTCACTGGGGGGATGACACAAGGAAAAAGCCAAGCAGTGAGAATCTTCACTCCAATCGGGCTGTGATAAACGCTGTCCATGCCAGATTATATGGGGCTTATAACTGACCTTATTGACTTCTAAAAACTTTTCTTCCCGAAAAATCGCTAATCCTTGAATAAAGTGAATTAACTTGCGGACAAAACGCAACAAATCACTATGTTGCTCCACTAAATCCCAATCGAACCAACTTAACTCGTTATCCTGACAGTAAGCATTATTGTTGCCCAATTGAGTATGTCTGATCTCATCTCCCATGAGCAACATTGGTGTTCCCTGAGACATAAATAAAATGGTCAAGAAATTTTTGATTTGCTGCCAACGTAGCTGCTTAATCGCTGGATCATTGGTTGCTCCTTCTGCACCACAGTTCCAACTAAAATTATGGTTGCACCCATCACGACTGTTTTCCTTGTTTGCCTCATTGTGTTTCTTATTGTAAGAAACGAGATCGTTAAGAGTAAAACCATCATGACAGGTAACAAAATTAACGCAACGATTGATATCCGTATCTAAGCGAAAGTAAATATCAGGGCTAGCCAATAGCCTAGCTGCTAAATTAGGGACTGCTCCGCGATCGCTCTTGACAAAACGACGGACATCATCTCTAAATGGACCATTCCACTCCGAAAACCAGTCTGCCTGATCGACAAACTTGCCGACATGGTATAGTCCTGCTGCATCCCAAGCTTCAGCAATTAATTTGCTTCCTGCCAAAACGGGATCAGATTCAATGATCGAAAGAATTTTGAGCGCCCCCGCGTCTTCAATCGGCTCGCCATACACATCCCTCGACAAAACAGAAGCCAAGTCAAAGCGAAAACCATCAACATGCATCTCGGAAACCCAATAGCGTAAGGAATCAACAATTAATCTGCCGACTACAGGATGATTACCTTTGAAGGTATTGCCACAGCCACTATAGTTTTTGTACTCAGCAAGATTATCTTCCAAGATATAGTAAGTTTGATTGTCTAAGCCTCTAAATGAAAGGGTGGGGCCGTTTTCATTACCCTCGGCAGTATGATTGAACACCACATCTAAAATCACTTCAATGTCTGCTCTATGTAAGGCTTTAACCATGTCACGAAACTCATCTACTGCTCCCAGAGGATCCCGTTGCGAACTATAGCCTCGATGGGGTGCAAAAAAGCCGACGGTACTATAGCCCCAATAGTTCTTTAATCCAGGACGCACATCTTGGGGATCAAACTGATGAACAGGCAGCAACTCAACTGCGGTAATACCTAATTCCTTGAGGTAGGGAATTTTCTCAATTAAGCCAGCATAAGTGCCTCTTTTAGCAGGAGCAAGACCTGAGTTGGGATGGCGGGTAAAACCACCCACATGCATTTCATAAATTACGCTACGAGAATAGGGAATGCGCGGATGTTGATCGCCTTCCCAATCATAGGTACTAGGATCTACTACTACCCCTTTTAAAGCCTGGACACAATTATTTCCTCGATGGGAAGCTGCTATACGATCATAAAATTCTTCTCCGACAATAGCTCTGGCATAGGGATCTAGCAGCACCTTGGTTTTGTCGAAGCGCTGACCTTTTTTGGGTGCAAACTCTCCATAGGCTCGATAAGCATAAATTTGCCCTGCCTTGAGATTGGGAATAAAAACGTGCCAGTAATGATAAGTCCTATTACGTTTGGGATCTAGTTTGATTACATAAGTTGGTTGATCAGCTTGAGCCTGGTTGAATAGTAATAATTCAATTGCCGATGCATTTTGAGAAAAGACGCTGAAGTTTACTCCATGCTCATAGACAGTTGCTCCTAGGGGAAAACTTTCTCCTGGCAATACCTGAGGATTTCTAGTCATATTTTTATACTTAGCCAATAGCTACTAGCCATTAGCCACTAGCTTGAACTAGATGCTTAGATGATTAAATATATTTTGCATAACCATATCATCGTTAGGCAACAGTCAACAGTTAACAGTTAACAGATGAGTTTAATTGCAATGAAGATTAATCGGTTATTTTACTATTGCTAGCTAGGTTAAAAAGCAAGTTGACTTCAAAGCTTTTTTAAAACCAGATTTATTAATAGACCAATGTTAGATGACTATAAATCATTACCTTTCATTGTCGGTGTTAGCATTTTATTATTAGTCCCCTTTGGTGTTGGCGGACTTATTTATTCTTCATTAAGTGGTGATAATGCTGCCAACCAAACAGGAAGATTGGATTCGCCAGCAAGCAGTCCAGGTAGCGGACTAGCCAGAGAAAAAAATATTCGGTCAGTACCTCCGCTGTCATCAGAAAGCAGTAGGGGAACAGGAGTCGATTCTAATTCATCACAGGGTATACCTATCGGCAAATATTCTAACCCACCCACTGAGATTAAATCCTTTGGCACAGATATGCCTAATACTAGTCGTCCTTTAGATAATTTTGGCTCTAGTGTAGAACGGAATCGCTTGAATCAACAGAATAGTAACCGCCTAATCCCTGATTATAGTGCTCCTTCTTCTAGCAATGATTTTAATCGTACTGAAGACAATAGTTTAATTGAGCCGATTGAAGAGGAACAGTTGGTTGAAATAACCCCAAGCAACGAGCAAGA
>CBDUCX010000073.1:0-18227 GCA_965365755.1 uncultured Pleurocapsa sp. | reverse complement strand
CAACGAGCAAGAGACAATTCCTCTTTCTCCTGTTACCGAACCTTTCTCTCAACAATAGTCCCAATCTATGAATTAGCTCTAATTGAGCAAATTAGACTGAGAGATGTTGCTGTGCTGAAATAAGTGACCGATGAGGTACAAAGAACCGCAGAGAACAATCAGTTTTTCTGTATCCGCATCTTTTGCTGACTCCATAACTGTATCAAGAGCGGTAAAGACATCCTGGTAAGTTTGACAGTTGCTTAATTGAGGGCAAATCTGAGTGCCAAGAGTAGCTAGTTCTTCTGGTTTAGCACTGCTGTGATCTGGCACTGGAACTAGATGTAATTCGTCTCCAGGCTTTAATAGAACTTCAAAAACATCTTCGTGATCTTTAGTCGATAACATTCCCATAACCCAGGTTACGGGCTGATCGAGAGTATCCACATATTGTCTGAGAGCGATCGCTGCTGCGGGGTTATGTGCGCCGTCAATTAGTAGAGGACGATTTTGCCAAGTTGACCATTGCAACCTTCCCAACCAACGGGTTTTATTGATGCCTGTTTGAATTGCTAATTCCGGTATTGTCCAACCTTGTTGCTGGAGACTTTTAATTGTGGCGATCGCAATTGCTGAATTGCTTAACTGTACTTCTCCCAGTAGTGGTAAAGGATATTCTAAATCCTGATATTTCGCCCATTTAGCGCCAATTTGTGAAGCCAGATTAATTTCTTTGGCTGGTTCAACTAAAGTAAGGGGTGCGGCTAATTCCTGTGCTCTTGCCATTACAACGGCTTTAGCGTCAGAAGGTAATTGACCAATGACAACGGGACAATTAGACTTAATTACTCCCGCTTTCTCTCTAGCAATATCAGCCACCGTCGGGCCAAGACGTTGCCAATGTTCTTTACTCAAGGAAGTAATTACGCTCACCAAAGTACTATCTTTAACGTTGGTAGCATCCAGCCTACCACCCAAACCCACTTCCATTACGGCAATATCTACTTGCGATCGGGCAAAATATAACCAGGCTGCTGCTGTGATTACCTCAAACTGCGTCGGGCTTTCTTGATTGGGATCAATGGCGGAATTTATATCCTGCAAGATTTCGGCTAAAGTGGAATCAGGAATGGCTTGTCCATTAAGATTAATTCGCTCTGTCCAATCAACTAAGTGAGGGGAAGTATAGCGTCCAACTCGATAACCTGCTTCTAGTAAAATAGAAGATAAATAAGCGCATACCGATCCTTTACCATTGCTTCCTGCAACGTGAATGATGGGCACCTGGTCTTGAGGATTACCTAGAGCACTCAGTAGCCTTTCAATTCTGTCTAAGCCCAAGTTAACCCCAAAACGCTGAAAAGGACTTAGAAGAGAACTAACCCGATCCACCTGCTCTACTTGAACGACCATATCTACAACTCCAACAATGTATTGCGATATACATAATAATAATCGAAAGCTAGACCATAATCTTTAATTATCGTTAAACTTTTTAAAAATTATTCATGAATTGATGATTAATTTGGATACACTTTGCCACAATTTGTTAGAAATGTCTCTCCCTTAAAAAGTTCTACTTCCATATTTCCCTTCATACAAGTCAAGAAACTAGATAAGATAGATAACCAAGTAGCAGTAGCAGATAATAATTCCTCATAACAGAAAGATTGCTGATTTATGGCACAGATAGAAACTAGAACCGAACCCATGATTCTCAACATGGGGCCTCATCATCCTTCAATGCACGGCGTTTTGCGTCTCATTGTGACTCTTGATGGGGAAGATGTACTCGATTGTGAACCAGTAATTGGTTATCTGCACCGAGGCATGGAAAAGATTGCGGAAAATCGCACGAGCGTCATGTACGTCCCCTACGTTAGTCGTTGGGACTATGCTGCGGGGATGTTTAATGAAGCAATCACTGTCAATGCCCCAGAAAAGCTGGCGGGGATCGAAGTTCCCAAGCGCGCTCAGTACATAAGAGTAATTATGCTGGAGTTAAACCGCATTGCTAACCATTTATTGTGGTTAGGGCCATTTATGGCTGATGTCGGCGCACAGACTCCCTTTTTCTACATTTTCCGCGAACGGGAGTTAATTTACGACCTTTGGGAAGCTGCTACAGGACAGAGGTTAGTTAACAATAACTATTTCCGTATTGGTGGAGTATCAGTAGATTTACCCTACGGTTGGATTGATAAGTGCGAAGATTTTTGTGATTATTTTGAGCCGAAAATTGACGAATACGAAAAGCTAATTACCAATAATCCTATTTTCCGCCGTCGTGTTGAAGGTGTGGGGACAATTACCCGTGACCAAGCAATTAACTGGGGTTTATCAGGGCCGATGTTGCGGGCTTCTGGAGTCAAGTGGGATTTACGCAAGGTTGACCATTACGAATGCTACGATGACTTCGACTGGGATGTCCATTGGGAGACTGCGGGGGATTGTTTCGCTCGTTACCTAGTGCGTGTTCGTGAGATGCGGGAATCGATTAAAATTATTCGTCAAGCATTGAAGGGGATTCCTGGTGGTGCCTACGAAAACCTCGAAGCTAAACGCATGGCGGAAGGACGTAAATCCAAGTGGAATGACTTTGAATACCAATATATAGCCAAGAAAGTCGCTCCCACCTTTAAAATCCCCGAAGGAGAACATTATGTTCGTCTTGAAAGTGGGAAGGGTGAACTAGGAATCTTTATTGTTGGTAACGATAATGTCTTCCCCTGGCGCTGGAAAATTCGCGCCCCAGACTTTAATAATTTACAAATTCTGCCTGAATTACTTAGGGGCGTTAAGCTAGCTGATATTATGCCTATCCTTGGTAGTATAGACATCATTATGGGTTCAGTTGATCGCTAACATATTAAACATTCAAGTTACATTATTTTTAAGGTGGGTTTGACCCACCTTTTTTTGGGAAATATTGGGCAATTTTTTAACAGAACTTCCAACCAAAATACTCTACAACCGAATTACGGGAAAGATTAGGAGTTCTCTGGAACTGCAATTAATTTTGGACGCAGCAGTAACGGAAGTTCGGGCTTTTCTAAAAAGCGATCGCGTAAAAATCTATAAGTTTGATGCCCAAGGGAACGGACAAGTGATTGCAGAAGCCTTAAATAGCGATCGCTTGCCTGCCCTCAAAGGACTACATTTTCCCGCAGGAGATATTCCACCCCAGGCTAGAGAATTATTTCTTAAAGCTAGGGTTCGTTGATTAGATTGAAAATTCTGAAGGAAGAGTTTCAATGGAAGAAGCAAATAGAATAAATAATAGTCTATGAGCTAAATCAATTTATACTCAGGATATGGTACAAGTTTCTCAGGCAGAGTTAATTTCAGGTGCGATCGCAGGTAAGGTAGTTAGTTTTCCTACCGATACTGTACCAGCATTAGCCGTCAAGCCAGAGTTCGGCGAATCGATCTATCAGCTCAAGCAGCGTTCAAAAGACAAACCATTAATCTTACTTGGTGCATCTATTGAAGATTTGCTTTCATATATAAGATATACTCCTGCTGAACTAGCAGCTTGGCAAGATTTAATTACAAACCATTTACCTGGTGCCCTCACCTTAGTTTTACCGGCTTCTCAAAAAGTACCGAGTGCCATAAATTCCACTGATTCTAATACGGTTGGGATTCGTATTCCCGACCATCCAATGGCTTTAGAGATATTACAACAAACTGGTGTTTTAGCAACTAGCAGTGCCAACATCTCAGGACAGAATACCTTAGTCACGATGAATGCCATTGACAGAGCTTTTCCCTCCGTTCTGGTATTAGAAAATCCCAACTTACCAAAAGATCGTCCTGTTGGTAGTGGACTTCCTTCTACCGTGGTTTGTTGGCAAAATCAAACATGGCAAGTCTTGCGACAGGGAAGCATAACTATCTAACTTTAATCCGAACTACTAACTACTGTACAGACAAGGCATGCCTTGTCTCTAACTACTAACTCACACTATCGTTAAGTAATTTTAAAATATTGTCTTCGATTACTAGTGAATTACTAGAGTTTGGCATCAATCGTTACAATTAAGTAAGATAGTTGTCTAAATTGAATTAATAAGGTAGAAACTGATAGTTAAAGCAAGCAGCTAGCGATTCCACAAAACACTTATGCTTTACTTTGTAATCTATCTCCTTAAATTATGAATGAAATTGATGGGCTAAAAGAAGAACTTAAACAGACACAACTTGCTTATCAAATGGCAGCTCAAATGAGCCAATTTAAGGCAGGTTTTTTAGCTAGAACCTCTCATGAATTGCGATCGCCTCTCAGCAGCATGATTGGGTTACATCAGTTAATTTTGTCGGATCTTTGCGAAAGTCCCGAAGAACAAAAAGAATTTATTGCTCAAGCTTATCACTCTGCACTAAAGCTGATGAAGCTGATCGATGAGATTGTCGCAGTTTCTAAAACAGAATATGGCAGCAATAGTCTTCATTTAGAATCCCTCCAGTTAACAGAAATATTTACCGAAATAGAACGACTTACTCATCTTCAGGCGGCTAACCGTAATTTGCAGCTAGAGATTATTAATCCCGATGCGGAAGTTCATGTGTTTGCTGATCGTTCTCGTTTGATTCAGCTAATATTTAATTTGATTGATAGTGGAATTTCCTCAATGAAAACAGGGAAGATCAAATTATCCACCACTGAAGTTATGGCGGATAGTATCAAAATAGAAATTGATTTAGATTGTCCTGCTGCTACATGGCAAGAATCAAGAACTACTGAGCCAGACTTTAATGCTCCTAATTTGACAGAAATTCGCGAGATTTTACAAGAAATTAGTTTGTCGGCAAATATGAAGTTGCTGATGTCTCAAACTTTATTAGAAACTATGGGGGGAACTCTGGAATTATTAGACCTTTCTTATCTTAATAATCAACAACCTTTAACTCGAATTGTCTTGACTTGCAAACAGGGTTAGTGGTTAATAGGACCCCTGTTAAGGTGAGCTTTTGTACTATTTGAAAATTTTACTTCTCAACTCAGGTTCAGTCAAAAGTCCCTGGCTAGGACTAAAGAGAAATGCTAATAGGAAAAAAACAAAAATTACCATCACGATCGCTGCTCCAGAAGGCAAATCAAAATAATAGCTAATATACATCCCTGCTACGCTAGAAGTTGCTCCTATAATTGAGCCTAAAAGCATCATCTGGGATAGTTGTTTGACTAGTAAATAGGCAGTAATTGCTGGCCCAACTAATAGTGACATTACTAGTAATACTCCCACGGTTTGCATACTGGCAACAATGGTTAAGGTGATGGCACAAATTAAGCCGAAGTAGAGTAAATTAACAGGTAAACCACAGGCTTTAGCGCCTAAAGGATCGAAGGTATAAAATTCTAATTCTTTATAAAAAAGTTTAGTTAAAACTAAAATGATGACTGTGATAATTACTGTGCGCCAAACATCTCCACTGGTCACCCCTAAAATATCACCAAACAAAATTTCATCTAAGTTTATTTGATTAGTTTTTAAGGTGGTAATTAAGATTACGCCCAAGGCTAAAAAACTGGTGAGAGTTAACGCCATTGCTGCATCAACTTTAATCCGCGATCGCTTTTGGATGACTACGACGAATAAAGCACTTAATACTCCCGCAATAAATGCCCCAATTGCTAAATTTATTTCTAAGAAAAAGGCAAGGGAAATTCCTGGCAATACTGCATGGGAAATTACGCCACTCATCATGCCCATCTGCTGCAGAATTAAATAACTGCCTACCACTGCGCCGAGAATACCCAAAGATAGCCCAATGGCGATCGCCTGGCGCATAAACTCGAATTCTAAAGGTTCAACTAACCAAGTTAGCATTGACAGGATGGTTAATGGTTAATGGTGGAAAATTAAACTTAGAATATTTATCGTAAGCTTGATTAATATTCTCATTGGTTAATACCTCTTCTATAGTACCAGAGGCAATTAATTGCTTATTTAATAATAATAACTGGTCGTAGTTTTCTAAAGTTTCACTGAGATCGTGACTAATTACTAACAGGGTTTTCTGTTGCGCTTTTAGTTCAGCAAAGATATCAAAAATGATCGTTTCTGTTTGCCGATCTACATTATTAAATGGCTCATCCAATAAGAATAAATCTGCTTCTTGGGCGATCGCTCTGGCTAAAAAGACACGTTGCTGTTGCCCCCCCGATAGTTGATTAATCTGATGCTGACGATATTGCCACATGCCCACTCTGATCAAGGCATTACGTACTAATTCATGCGATCGACGACTATAGGGTTTAAACCATCCCGTTGTCGCTACTCTCCCCATCATCACTGCCCTGGCTACGGTTACAGGATAGTCCCAATCAATGTGCGATCGCTGAGGCACATAAGCCACCTTGTTTAACTGCTTAGTGACTGGTTTTCCTGTCCACTTAACCCTTCCCCGCGCCGCAGGTACTAAACCCAAAATAGCCTTGATTAGGGTGCTTTTTCCTGCACCATTCGCTCCCAACAAACCCGTTACTTGCCCTGGTTGCAGCTTAAATGAGACGTTTTCCACTGCCCAAGTGTGACGGTAGTTTACGCTTAGGTTACAAACTTCCAGCATTAATTAATAAAAATGAGATTCATTATCATTCTACATTAGAATAATTAGAATCATTATCATTCTAATTATTAGCAAGAGTTTAATAAAATTAGTTTTATGTTTAAAAAGTTTAACGGCAATGGCATGAGAAATATTCTGGGTTTAGCGATCGCAAGTATCTTAGCCAGTGCGATCGCTAGCAGCATTAAGACACAAAACAATACTGCCCAAGCGCAAAAACAGCCCACAATAGTAGCATCCCATAATGTAATCTGCGACTTAGTGCAAACTATTGCCCAAGACACCATCGATCTAACTTGCCTGATCGATGCCAACCAAGATCCCCACACCTATCGCCCCACACCTTCTCAACGCAAGGCGATGGAAGAAGCACAGTTGATTATTTATGGTGGTTATGAGTTAGAACCTCAATTGATCAAGCTAATACAAGCAACCGAAGATTCAGAAACGCCAAGAACGACCATAGCTTTGTACGAACAAGTAGTTGCCGAACCGATTATGACAAAATCAGAACATGGGGAACACTCAGAAGAACACTCAGAGGAACACTCAGAAGAAAAAGCACAAGACGAGTCAGCAGCAGTAGAATCTGAGCCAGAATTAGCAGCCGATCCTCACGTTTGGCACAACATAGAAAACACAGTGGCAATGGTGGAACTTCTACAATCAGTATTGATGCAAATAAACCCTTTAGAAACGGAACTTTACCTCGTAAACAGTAACGCCTTGACTGAACAACTTTGGCAGTTAGATTCTTGGATTAAAGAACAGATTGATACAATTCCCCAAGGACAAAGAGTTTTAGTCACCACCCACGACTCACTCAATTATTATGTCCAGGCTTATTATCTGGAAGACTATAAAACTCTACAAGGATTAAGTTCAGAAACCTCTCCCACTGCTTCTCAAGTACGAGATCTCGCCGCAGAAATTAAACAAACGGGAGTACCAACTATTTTTGCCGAATCAACCGAAAGCGATCGCGTAATCAAAAACGTAGCGCGTGCCGCTAATGTCGAACTAGCGGAGTCTAGACTATATGCCGATAGCTTAGGAAAAGCAGAAAACTACCGCGAAATGATGATTCATAATACCTGTGCGATCGTTAATGGCTTAGGAGGAGAATGTAAACCACTTGCAGCAGGAAATTAGTTTGCAGGTTGAGCTAAAAAATTAATCAAGTAGCTGGTAGTTTCCAGCATCCTCCTGGCTATTGAGCCGTTTATGTTTATAAATGAAGTCAAAGGTAATTAACTACTAACTACTAACTACTAATTACTAACTACTAACTAATTATGTCTTCGATTAATCCTCATGTTGCTCGGCTGTTGGTGTATCCGATCAAGTCTTTAGATCGAGTAGATTGCGATCGCGTAACAATTCTTCAATCTGGGGCTTTAGAAGGCGATCGCACCTGGGCAATTTTTGATCAGGAGGGTAATTTTGTTAATGGGAAGCGTAACCAAAAGATTTATGCTCTGCGCTCAGAATTTGATTCCCAAACTAATACTGTTTCCCTGCGAATAGAGGGTAGCGATCAGACAAAAACATTTAATTTGAGGGAATCCTCTGGAGCATTATGTAACTGGTTAGAGGAATACTTTGGTTTTGCTGTGGAGATGAGACAAAATCTCAATCTGGGATTTCCTGATGATACCCGTTCTCCTGGGGCAACTATAATTAGTACAGCAACTCTAGAAGCGATCGCCTCCTGGTATCCTGAGTTAGATACGGCAGATATCCGCCGTCGTTTTCGCGCCAATATTGAGATTGCTGGAGTACCTGCTTTCTGGGAAGATCAACTTTTTACAACCCCAGAAGAAACAGTTAAATTTAAAGTTGGTGATGTAAACTTTATGGGAGTTAATCCCTGTAGTCGTTGCAACGTTGTCACCCGTGATCCACAAACAGGACAGCCTTACCCTAAATTTCAACAGACTTTTATTAAACAAAGAAAGACTACTCTCCCCGAATGGACAGAGAGAGCACAATTTAATCATTTTTTTCGCATAGCAGTTAATACCAAATTATCTCCTAGGGAAGCTGGCAAGGTAATTACTGTGGGGGATAAATTAACAATTGAATGACAACCCGCAGTTCTGGTCAGGGAAATAAATGACCACGGAATTTTTTGTTTTCTAAATAATTTTTGTTTTAGATTTATAATACTATTTGAAGCCTATAGACATAGACAATTTATTTCTATTAGAGAAAAATTTGGTTAAGCAATGAATAAAATAGTTCGTTCTCTACTACTGCAATTCCCGAAAACTTACGAATTTATATTCAAGATTAAAAATAATTATCAAATCAGTTATTATCTAAAAAAAGTTCATGAACCAGACTTTAACGCATTTACTTTACTGAGTTCAGATGACCCTCAGCTTTTCCTAGATATTGGTGCTAACGTGGGGATGTCCGCTCTTTCGATATTTACCTTAAAGTCCAATGCTAAAGTTATTTCTTTTGAACCTAATCCTATTAATTATCCTTACCTAGACAGGTTAGTCGATAAATTTAGTAATTTCCAATATATGAAAGTAGGAATGGGAGATAAAGCCACGTCTCTGGATTTTTATTATCCTATTTATAATAATAAACACATGACAGCTTTGGGTTCTTGCGATCGCGAAAAAGCTGCAAGTTGGCTTAATAAAGATCGAGTCTACTTTTTTGATCCTGATAAACTCAAAATCGAAAAAATAACTATTGATGTTAAAACTCTCGATAGTTTTAATTTGTCACCAGATTTTATCAAGATAGATGTAGAAGGATTTGAATATCAAGTATTATTAGGTGCGGAACAAACCATCAATGATCATCGTCCGATCTTACTTATTGAAGGCGTCGCCAAAGATGACAACGTTCATCAACAACTTAAAGATTGGCAATACGAAACTTTTAAATTTGTTGACAATCAATTTTATTTAGATGAGTTTGATTGCGACAATAACTTCTTTATCCCTCAAGAAAAAACGGCATTAATTTCGTCCTATCTTGGGGATAAAAACAACAGTCATTAGTCATTCTACTTAAGTACAGCGGTATTAATCACCATATTTCTTTTTTTGCGCAACCATCTTAGCAGCGATCGCACCGCCGATAAAACCAAACAGGTGTCCTTGCCAAGAAACCCCAATCTGAGAAGGAAAGACACCCCAAATAAAGCTGCCATAAGCTATCGCCACGAATATCGATAGGGCGATCGAGGGAAAGTTGTGCTGAAAATATCCCCGCAGTAGCAAAAAGCCTAGATAACCATAGATAAGGATACTAGCACCAATATGCACTGAGCTAGGGGAACCAAATATCCAGACTCCAATACCACCAACGAGCGCGCTCATAATTGATGCCATGTAAAAGTCATTGATATCTTGAATCATGGTCAACCAACCCAAAGTGATAAAGGGGATGGTATTAGCCATTAAGTGTCCCAATCCCCCATGTAAAAATGGGGCAAATATGATTCCTCGCAAGCCAATTACACTCTGAGGCTGAACACCATAGCGGTCTAAACTGCCTTGAAATACAAAAATGTCGAGGATCTCAACCACCCAGAAGATAGCGATTGAAACGATTAAAATTTTAAACTCTTTCAAAACTGCTTGCTGCTTTACTGGTTTTCGATAATAGCTACTCATGTCTGATTATAAATCATTTACCTGTATAAATTAAGAAGATAAGGGTTCACTTAGTAAACTCTCTCTTGGTGCGTCTGTTTTAACCTAAGTACCTAACTGCTTAATTATGTATATGTTTGACCTATTTTGTCGAGGAACAAATATGATTACTGGAATTTAGTATTTTAAAAATGTGGTCAAAGAATTATGATATATATCAATGTCATCTGTTCAGAGGTTTTGATTGTCTCTTAGACACAGAAGCCTCCGTAAAGAGAAAATAGAAAACAAAAATTAATATTTATAGAGAAAATAAGATACTTCTCTGTGAGTAAAATATCTTCAAATCAGGAGGAATTAAAACTAATGAAGAGATTTGTAGGCATTTTAGCTGCCTTATTACTAATCGTAAGTTCTTGGGGATTTGCCCCCATTGCTCAAGCAAGTGAGACTGGATTGTTTACAGTTCAATCTACACCGCTTTTAGCTCGTATCAATACTGCCGATGCTAAACGCCAAGAGTTAATTAAAGGAAAGCTTGACCTCAATAATAGTGACGTGAGAGAGTTTCGTAAACTACGAGGATTTTATCCTAATCTCGCTAGCAAAATTATTCAAAATGCTCCTTACGACACTGTAGAAGATGTCTTAGAAATTCCTGGCTTGAGTGAAAGCCAAATTGAGCGTTTACAAGCAAATTTAGATCAGTTTATTGTTACAGAGATGAGCGCCTCGATGAACGAAGGAGGCGATCGCTATAATCCTGGACTATATTAATCTAGTAACTATGATCTCAGGCTTGTTTGTCAGTAGCAAGAATAGGGATATGTAACTTTTATAACCACGTTTATTGATTGAGCGTGGTTTTTTTGTTTCTATGTGCCATGATAAGTTTCAATTAAGACAGATCAAGATAACTAAAATTGAATTACCCTAAGTTTGATGTGGTAGTAGTGGGTTCAGGAGCTGCGGGACTTTACGGAGCTTTGTGTTTGCCCCATGACTTAAAAGTTGCTCTAATTACTAAAGATCAATTAAATACCGGGGCTAGTGATTGGGCTCAGGGGGGTATTGCTGCTGCCATTAGTCCAGAAGATTCTCCGAAACTACATTTAGACGATACTTTAAAAGCTGGAGCAGGGCTTTGCGATCGCCAAGCAGTTCAGTTTCTGGTAGATCATGCTGCTGATTCCATTAAATCCCTAGTAGAAATGGGAGTAGCCTTTGATCGACACCAAAGTAAGCTCTCCATGACTTTAGAAGCTGCTCATTCTCGTCCTCGGGTACTTCATGCTGCGGACACCACAGGTAGAGCGATCGTCGCTACCCTGGCACAACAGGTATTGCAACGGGATAATATTCAGGTACTATCACAGGCGTTTGCTCTGGAATTATGGCTCAATTCCCAGCAAGAATGTCAGGGAATAAGTATCCTCAGAGCTAATAAAATTAGCTGGATTCAAGCTGGGGCAGTAATTCTGGCAACAGGAGGGGGAGGGCAAGTATTTTCCCAGACGACTAATCCTGAAGTCAGTACAGGGGACGGAGTAGCGATCGCCTGGAGGAGCGGAGCACTCATCAGGGATCCAGAATTTGTGCAGTTTCATCCCACCGCCTTAACCGTGGTTGGCGCACCGAGATTCTTAATTAGCGAAGCAGTTAGAGGAGAGGGAGCCCATCTTATCGATTCGAGGGGACGACGTTTTGCTTTTGATTATCATCCTAGTGGAGAATTAGCCCCCAGAGATATTGTCAGTAGAGCTATTTTTAGTCATTTACAGCAAACAGGAGAGAGCAACGTTTATCTCGATCTCCAACCAATTCCCCAAGACCGGATTCGTTATCGTTTTCCTAATATTATTCGCGTCTGTCAGTATTGGAATGTGGATTTGTTTACTAAGCCGATTCCCGTCGCTCCTGCGGCTCACTATTGGATGGGGGGCATTGCCGTTGACACCATGAATCAAACTTCAATTAAGGGACTCTATGCGGTGGGAGAAACAGCCAGCACAGGAGTTCATGGCGCAAATCGTTTAGCAAGTAACTCCCTACTCGAATGCGTGGTTTACGCTGCGCAATTGACAAAATTAAAACCCCATCCTACCCCCGCTGTGAAGTCACCCCATACAGAGGAGATCTCTACTAACTGGGATCAGGAAATGAACCTGGTTAATTCCATTAGAAATCAACTACCCGATCTCATGTGGCAAAGCGCAGGAATCTCTCGTACCGCCGCAGTTATGGAACGGGCGATCGCTAAAGTAGCCGATTGGCGATCGCAAATGGCGGATTTAGCTCTCAATCGATATATAAAAGGGACATCTCCCCATCAACAATTCATATTCTCTGAACCAGAGGCAGAATCCCAGTTAAAATTATATGCTGAAACTCTCAACTTACTGGACATCGGTTATTTAATTCTTAAAAGCGCTGCATTCCGCATCGAGAGTCGGGGGGGACATTATCGTCTTGATTATCCTCATACTTCAGTAGATTGGCAAGAACATACTTTAATTCTGGGGGAACAGTGGTCGAAATCGACTCTAGAATAAACATTTGAAATAGCTTACAGACGAGCTATTAAGCATTAATGATCAAGTTACCCATCATGCCTAAATCCTCATGATCCAAAACATGACAATGATAGACAGTTTTTCCAGCGAAATCGCAAAAGGGAATGCGAATGCGAACAGTTTCACCTCTTTTGACTAGCACCGTATCTCGCCAAGCCAGTAATGATTCTGGTTTACCGTTGCGACTAACAACTTGAAAAGCATTGCCGTGAATATGAAAAGGATGATCCATCACTCCCGTGTTGGCTAGTTCCCAATCTTCAATGGTGTTAAGTTTGACTTGAGTGTCAAGGCGATCGCTCTGATAATATTCCCCATTAATCAGAAAAGCCATGCCAACCGCAGGATTCATACCATGATTAAGTTCAAAGTATCTCACTTTCTGAGGTTCTGGTAAAACAGAGATAGAAGCGAGTTTAGTAGGTAAAGCCAGAGACTCAACAGCAGATTTGTAATTAACTGTCGCCAAAGCTATGGGTTCATCGCGATTAATTCTACCCATCATCCCTTCTCTAGCTTCCATCATTCCACCCATCATGCCCATACTGCCTCGGTCATAGGGTAAATTGATTAAGCGATATTGTCCCGATTGTTTATCTCCACTTAGCAAAATATCGGCTCTTTGTCCTGGTGTGAGCAACAATTCAGTTACTTCTACTGGTTCACTTAAACTATTGCCATCGGTGGCAATTTGATAAAGAGAATGGTCTTCTAAAGCTAATCGATAAAAACGGGAAGGAGAAGCATTGAGAATACGTAAGTGTAACAATCCATTAGCAGATAGATCGATCTGAGGGTTTACTTGACCATTTACTGTTACAAGATCACCTTCTCTTCCCATCATCAGAGACATATGCGCTGAAGATGAACGTCTTCCTGCACCATCAATGGAAAAGTCTTGCAGTACTAAAAACTCTTCTTGTGCTGCTTTAAGTTCGGGAATTTCGTCTAACTCACCGCGCACGATAAACAAACCCGCTAACCCGCCAAATAATTGTTCTGCTACTAAACCGTGTAGATGGGGATGATACCAAAATGTACCCGATGGATGATTGGCTGGGATTTGAAAGTCGTAGGTTAGTTTTTTTCCTGGTTCTATTTTGAGAAAGATGTTATCAGCATTACCTGTTATGGGGATATGTAACCCGTGATAGTGAATATTAGTGGGTTGTTGGAGATTATTACTAAAGTGAATCCGAACTTTGTCTCCTGGTTTGGCTTCTAGGCGAGGCGCAGGGATTTGCCCGTTATAGGTTAAAAGATTTGCTTGTTTTCCTCCCAAATCTACGGAACATTCGCTAGCTTCTAAATCTAGTTCTAGTAAACCGTTGCTACTTTTATAAAGAGGAATAAGATTAGAGGATGATTGTGGTAGAGGTTGACTTGAAATAGTCTCTTGGCGCAACCAATTGCCAACTAAAGCTACTGCTAAACCAGCAGTACCTAATGCCATAAACTGACGACGGTTAAATTTAACCATGATGAATTCGGTGAGAAAACCTACGGAGTTCAGTAAGATTGATATTCGTTAAATACTTCCACCTCTCCCTTGTCATTAAACGCCAATACTTGAAATGGTTGTTTAATATCTCTAGCTTCCATTCCTGGTGTACCGATAGGCATTCCTGGTACAGCTAAACCAGCCATATCTTGCTTTTGCCCTAGGAAGCGTTTGATGTCATCAGCAGGAATGTGTCCTTCCATCACATAACCATCAATAATTGTGGTATGACAAGATGCTAGTTCTGGTGGAATATTATGCTTTTGCTTTAAGGCTTCCATCTCGTCAGTTTTGATATCTTCGATTTTGAAGCCATGCTTTTGAGCGTGTTCTATCCAAACACCACAGCAACCGCAAGAAGGAGAGCGATACACAGTCATTGCTTTTGTTCCTAAGTAATCAGGTTCGATTTTTTGATCCCAAATGCTTGCTAATGTAGCTGAATTGACATTGTGACTGGAGAGCGCAGAATTACTTTTGCTAGCAATATTATTGTCTCTGGGAGTTGAGGTAAGATAAATAGTTCCTCCGATAACAGTGGCGATCGCGACTGAGGCAATAGTTATTTTCGATAAAACTTTTGACATTATTTCATTATTCGTTTAACTAATAGTTATTACTATTGTATCTCCGATATATCTAAGGAACAGTTCTACTAGAGAGTGTTATCTTGCCTCTTCAGTGAAGTAATTGAAGAACAGAGAAAACATTGGGCGACAGCAATAGAGCGATCACACCCTAGTAATTTTTATTTTCTTTTATTAATATGCTTAAGACGACGACGACTAACTGAGCGACCATGGAGTTGCTCTAAAATTGCCAATCCGTAAAAGTAAGTAACTACCGCCAAAATCATCCCAACTACAAAGCTTCCTGTAAACAACGTAATAGCGAAAGTCGAGCCTAATTTTTTGAAAGCAGCAAAAGATTCGATGTCCCAAGGTGGCAATTGTCTATCTTCAGAACCCAGCAATAACTTGCCAATCTTGTAATTAAATAGATAGAGGGGGAGATAGGTCAAAGGATTACTAATCCAAGTTGCTGCTAATGCTGCCACCTTGCTTCCCCGAGAGACAGTAGCCAAAAAAAGACCGAGAAAAGTCTGAATCCCAAAGAAAGGAAAACAGCCCGCAAAAACTCCCACCGCCAGACCTTTAGCCACAAATCTAGGTTGACCACGTAATCTCAACAGTTTGAGATAAGTATAGCGAAAACGCCTAGTTAACCAATTCCGATGTAGTTTGCGTGGTTTGTCGGTATGACGGGTCGGGGTCAAAATATTTAGCAATCTTTTTTTCAAGCAAGCTTTACCATGAATTTTAGGTTTAAAGCCTCGTTTCTCCATTTGTCCCGTCTTGGCGGAATAGTAAGAGCAAGCCATCCAGTGTGATCATAGGCTCCTAGCAAGGCTTTTTGATATATTTTATATTCTAAATCTTGATATATCAATTGTTTCAACTATTGTATACTACTAACAAGTTCTCTAGTCGAGTCAAACTACGAGACTCTAATAAGACTTCTTAATGCTTGCGATTAAGGTTTACAGCATTCGTTTCTCAGTCCTCTAACTTATTCCCGCAATAAGATAGAGGACTGAGAGCTTGTTTTGAGTAACCAAATTAGGTTGAGTTAAGCACTTTAAATCCTCAAAACATGATAACTACACAACCATGTTGGTGAGTAATAAAGACTACAAGTCCAACCCTTCAGACGCAGAAGTGAAAACGCAACCCCTGAAGTAGAAAGAGGGTTTGCCTTCCTCAAAGACCCCTTATTCTTTGCTGATAGTATTTTCTTGAAATCACCTCGCAGAATAGAAACTATGGCAATGCTTATGGGTTTATGTCTAATGGTTTATTCTTTGGGGCAAAGAGAAGTTCGTTATCAATTATATCAAGCTAAAACTGGCATCCCTAATCAATTAGGGAAATTAACTGCTCGACCAACATTACGTTGGATATTTCAATGCTTCCAAGGCATTCATTGCTTAATTCATCAAGGTATTAAACAAGTCGTTAATCTCACAGAAGAACGTTTATTTACTCTCAAGTTTTTCCCCTTATCTTGTCAAAAATATTATATTTTATCTGGGTAATTGATTATTCAAGTTTGGCCACAATTAAATTCAATTAATTCAGGAAGTCACTCAGGGGTGATAATTATTTTTCTCTTGATAACAAGAGCCTTTATTGGTTTGATTCGAGGAGGAATTCTCATTAACTTTTACTTAATGAGAATTCCTCCCTGAGAATTGCACTTGTTAGCGGAAAAAATACGCTAACCTGCCCCTAATTTATTCAATTAATCTTTTTCTTCAAGAAAAAATACGGGTTGGGGGCGATTTCTTTCGTATTTCATCTGTGCGGCTGCCGAATGTGGGTTTCAATTTAACTCTCTTTTTTGTCTTACTCAGACTTTTTCAGTAAGCCCTAGATACTGTCTGGGATAATTCGCTCCAATTTTGCACCTAGACCTCTTAACTTATGTTCCAAATCTTCATAACCACGGTCTAGATGATGTAAACCTCGGACGGTAGTTTTACCTTCGGCTGCTAAACCAGCTAAGACTAATGCCGCAGAAGCTCTAAGATCTGTTGCCATGACTGGTGCACCAGAGATCGATGGTACTCCCTGAACAATCGCATGATAACCTTTGACCCGAATGTTGGTTCCCATGCGTTGTAGTTCGGCGACATGACGTAGCCGATTTTCAAACACAGTTTCGCTAATTACGCTGTTACCTTTACTGATACTTAACAGGGCGGTAAACTGCGCTTGCATATCTGTGGGGAAGCCTGGATAGGGAAGAGTTTCAATGTCAGTTCCTCGTAGTTCTCCTGGCACAATTCGCAGGCGTTTTGATTGGATGTTCCCGCCAAAGGTTTTAGCTGCTGGATCTTCTTCTGTAATTACTTGGCAACCAATCTCATTTAGTTTGGCGATTACTGGGGCTAAATGTTCGGGAATAACAGAACTTAAGGTGATTTCTGATTTTGTAATTGCCCCTGCAACCAAAAAAGTTCCTGCTTCAATGCGATCGGGAATAACGTTGTAGTCTACTGGATTTAGTTCAGTAACTCCCTCAATGATAATTGTGTTGGTTCCTGCCCCACTAATTTTTGCGCCCATTTGACAACAGAAATTAGCTAAATCAACAATTTCTGGTTCTTGAGCAGCATTTTCAATTTTGGTTGTGCCCTCTGCTAAGGTTGCTGCCATCAAGATAGTTTCTGTTGCGCCTACGCTAGGATAATCTAAATAAATATTTGCTCCTTGGAGACGCTTTCTGCTACCTACTAGGTTGGCATGAACAATACCATCTTCAATCGAGACATTAGCACCCATTGCTTGTAACCCTCGAACGTGAAGATCCACTGGTCTAGCACCAATGGCACAACCCCCAGGTAAGGGTACACGGGCTATCCCTAGTCTAGTTAGGAGAGGGCCAATTACAAAAAAGCTAGCTCTTAACTGGGATACTACATCGTAGGGAGCTTCTTTGGGATTAATGTTTTGGGCATCAATCTTTAGAACATTACCATTCCTATGTAACTTAACTCCCAGAGCTTCGAGTATCTGACCCATGCGCCTGATGTCAACTAAATTTGGCACATTGCCTAAAGTGCAGTTACCAGGACAGAGTATCGCTCCTGCCATTAATACGAGGGCAGAATTTTTAGCTCCACTAATTTTGACATTTCCTGTTAAAGAAGCCCCTCCCCAAATTTCTAGTACGGCTTGAGGGTCTTCGGTCTTAATTTGAGTTTGGCTGAGGTTGGAGATAGAGTTAATGGCTTTATCCTCTTGTCAATATATATTAATTTGGACGTTTGAACGGTTTAGGTTAAATAATTCAATATGAAATTAGTCTGGGTTTGACATTAAACATAAAAATCAATCATAATAAGATCTTGTGAATTTAAGTTTTGCTGCGGAACTGGCGGAATTGGTAGACGCGCTAGATTCAGATTCTAGTGTT
>CBDUCX010000072.1:0-18514 GCA_965365755.1 uncultured Pleurocapsa sp. | reverse complement strand
AAGCACTGCGTGTTTCGCGTGTTTGTAAAGTAGTTGTCATGTGTTATATGATTGCTTTATGTATTTAGTTGTCGAGGTTCTTTGGAACTGACACTATTTAATATAAACTATTTTTTGAGTTATATGAACATTTTTAACTAAATATTATCTTATATTAAAAATAAGTATTACTTATCTATAGCCCATGAACACTGTAATTACCTACAGTCCTGCATATACGATAGTTCCTACCTATGAATGTTTTAATCGATGTAGTTACTGCAATTTTCGTGTAGATCCTAACCAAGGTAATTCCATAACTTATTCAGAAGTGTTGAGGATACTACAAAAGCTAGATAAAGATAGGATCTGCGAAATTTTGGTTTTGAGTGGCGAAGCTCATCCTGTCTCTAATAACAGAGCTGCTTGGTTTACAAAAGTACAAGAAATATGTGAACTATCTTTATCATTTGGCTTTTTGCCACATACAAATGTTGGCCCTTTAAGTTGGCAAGAAATGAAGCAGCTTAAGAAAGTTAATGTCTCTATGGGCTTGATGCTCGAACAGCTTAATCCTAAATTTATGCAGACAGTTCATCGGCACGCTCCCAGTAAAGAACCCAAATTACGTTTGCAACAGCTAGAGTGGGCAGGAAAGCTGAAAATTCCTTTCACAACAGGATTACTTTTGGGAATTGGCGAAACGATATCAGATATAGAACAGTCCTTAAAAGCGATCGCTCAAATCCACCAAAAATGGGGAAATATTCAAGAAGTAATTTTGCAACCCCATAGTGTTGGGAGTCATCAAAAAGCTGATCTTCCTAGCTTTGATCCCGAAAAACTACCAGAAATTATTGCTCGGGCGAAAAAGATCTTGCCCGATGGCATAGCAATTCAAATTCCACCCAATTTATTACCTGAAGCTGATTTTCTGCTGGAATGCTTAGATGCTGGCGCAACAGACCTGGGGGGAATTAGTCCCATAGACGAAGTCAATCCAGATTATCCTCATCCTACTCATAAATCTCTAGCAGAAATATTGCAGTCTGGTAAATGGAGCTTAAAACCAAGACTGCCTGTATATCCTAAGTACTATTCCTGGTTGTCTTCCCCCCTGCAAAAAGCGGTCATGAGGAAAAAAAAGAACTTGATTTTAGAATATTAGGATTTTGCCAAAAACTTATGTTATGATATGGATTCGTGAAAAAAAGCGGTATGCACGCTTATTTTCAGGGGTCGCTAGCTCAACGGTAGAGTACTCGGCTTTTAACCGATTGGTTCTGGGTTCGAATCCCAGGCGACCCATTTTTTTATTTGTTGTGATGAAGATTTAAGTAAAGCCTCCATTAGAGGGTTAACCACTGAAAGTCTAGTTGAGCTAGCTAAAGCCAAGGGTGAGGTATTTGCCGTTAATCCTGGCGTAACATTAGTTACGTAATATAGACCGCACTGACATCAAAATCTCTCCCAAACGGTTGTTACCACTTCCGTCTGCACCACAGCCCCAATAGTAGTCATGAACAGCATTTTCCACGATCAATTCATCCCCTGTCCCCAACAGAATTTCATGAATATTCTTATGGGTTTGAAACTGGCAAAGTACTCCTCGCTGCATGATGTCTTCTTTAATTGATTCCCAATCTGGGCGTAAAGAGCGATCGCGACTTCTACCCATTTGAGCTGCATCACCAGGGGTTTTGGCTAGTCTAATGACTTCGACATGCTCTGTACCCGCAAACTTTTGGGCTTGGAAATAATGTTCTGAGGTCGCCCACCAAACTCCATCGAGTTCAAAACCATGGGAGGAGAAATTTGAGAAGCAACCATAGGGCTTTTCTGATTGATTATAAAAGTAAATAGTCATTGATCTGTTAATTAACCCCCTCTAACAGACGAAAATGTAAAATACCCCATTGCATATATCCTTGTTCATAATATTCGATCCAGGGGTCAATACTGTTCAAGGTTTGATCGGCAAATTCGGTTGAGGTAATTTGCACCAACTCTTCGTATCGCTTTCTTACCTCTGATCCAAATCGACGATAGTGAGTGGGTACATGGTCAGAAAGGTCAATAAAATGTAATTCTTCAAATCCTAAATCTCGTGCTGTCTGGCGATAGAAATTTAGAGAACCCATGTTCTTAATCCCTAGGCGATCAAATGCAGGCTGTAGCAATCCTGGGGGACAAGTTTCGCTTTGCAGGGGTTCAGTAAAAATAAATTCATCCCCCCCTAAGATAATTTTGCCTCATAAGTCCAAATAAATAAGCTTTTTAGGCTTAATATCTCCTATTTTTGTCCAATATTTAGCAAAGTTAACTTTTTTGAAATTAAATTATTTCTCTCTATTTAACCGCGTGATACAGCCCTACAGTGAGAGAAGATGTCAACTATAATTTCTATTGTTGATCAGAATAAGCTTTCGTTTAATTGCGAGAGGGAGATTATATGATGTATGAAACTGAAACTAAGATGATTGGAGTTTGTATGCCTGCTTGGCGATGCTACATCTTTAGCTTAACGGTTAATCTTTTGGTTTTAGCGATTCTACCACTCAGCGCGTTAGCGAAGCCAAACCAAGTTATGGCTCAAGTACTTACAAATGAGTCCAATAGTAATAGTAATAGTAAACAGGCAGCAAATACTACTAATGCTCCAACTGCTTTAGAGCCGGCAATATTATCAGAAATCAATCGAGTCAGAACTAATCCGCAAGATTATGCCCAATGGCTAGAAGAACAGCGACAATATTATGATGGCATCTGGCTAAGACTTCCTGGAGAAAAGGCAATTAGGACGAACAAAGGTAGAAAAGTACTGGAGGAAGCGATCGCATTTCTCAAACAGCAACAACCTTTACCTCCCCTGAAAACTTCCCCTCAAGCTGCTGCTACTGCCACCTCTGAACTAGAAAATTTTGCCACTCCTAACAATATTCAATATTTTAGCTACGGTCGAAAAACCGCTAGGGGTATCGTGATGGGCTTAGTAGTAGATGAACTTTTTCCAGATCGTCGTCGTCGTAATAGTTTGTTGAGTCCTGATGCTGAAAATACAGGGGTTGTATGTAAACCTGACCCTCGATACGCTAAGATATGTGCGATAGCTTATTCTGATTTAGCTACTACGACAGATGTTGCCGAGGTAAAACCAGAAGAGGTAAAACCAGAAAATGTCGTTACGCCAGATGGCGAGAATGTTGGCGACACTGTTACTAATTTGCCAGAAAAAATATCTACTCCTGAAACGACCGCTAGCCCAGAAGCGACTGAACCTGAAGTAACCAGAACACCACCCGTACTGGAGAATGTTGAAAACCCTGAGAATAGCGACATCGCTACTTTACCTCAGCCACCTCAGCCACAAGTTCCCCCCACACCTCCTCAAGCCAAGGAAGAACAACCCCCGCAAGCAGCAGAAGAGAGCCAGTCCGAGGTAGAAGATAGTGAAGCAGAAGCCGAAATAGCTGAAATAATCGAAGATGAATCAGAAGTAGAAGTCACCGACAGCGAAACAGAAGAAATTGTCGAAGATCAATCAGCACCAGTAGCAGATAGTGAAGCAGAAGCCGAAATAGCTGAAATAATCGAAGACGAATCAGAGCAAGTCGCTATTAATTCAGAAAATGCGGGTCTGCTAGAAAAAGTGGAGCGGGGTTCTTTAGAGAAAGGCGATCGCGTTATCGCTGATGACGGCAGTTTATATGACTTCTATCCTTTGGAGGGCAAAGCAGGGGATTCTTTCACTATTTATCTTGAAAGCGACGAATTTGATGCTTTTGTGGCTCTGGTGGATAGTCAAGGAAATACCATCAAAGAGAATGATGATATTAGTGAGTCAGACAGTAATTCCCGAATTCGGGTAACACTTCCAGAAGACGGCACCTATAACGTTATTGTCAATACTTATGACGAGCAAGGTACAGGTAAATATGTTCTTACGGTAAGTCGCTAATGAGTAAGTGGGTCAAATTAATTAGTTAGAGAATGGTTTGGTAGGAAGTAGGGAATTAAAGATGGCGATCGCTCTTGCTTAAATCTTGCTTAAGGATCGAGAAGTACTGCATATTCACTATTAACTCAGTCGTATAGATGGGAAGTAATACGGAGTTACGTCACCATTATATGGAGTTAATTATAATGACTTCGATTAAACGAATTACAACTATTATTATATCTAGCGTGTTATTAGCTGCCCCATCTAAGGTTACACTGGCAGAGTCGCTCGTTCAGCAATGGAAACAGGGCTTGAGTGGCAGCAAGCTTACTAGTTACTCTGGTTCGGTAATCAATTCCAACAGTACTCTAACTGTAATCAATTTTTGTCATAATGGCCGATACAGTTATTACAAGGAAGGAAGTTGGTCTGTACCAGGTCAAGCAGGAGGAGCTTCCAATAGCACCATAACTGGTCGTTGGGATATCCAACAATCAGGGAATCAAGTTATGTTTGGATATCTTACAGATCATGGAGAATCAGGAACTTTTCCAATTTATTTGCAAAACGATGGTCGGGTAAACATCGGTGGAACGCAATTTGCTGTACAGCAAGGTGGTTCTGGATGTTAGGAACTAGATGTTAGAAACTAATAGTGAACCACAAAAGTTTTGATAGGTTTAACGAAGAATAGGGACTAAGAGAAATTGGGGTTTAGATTACTTCCAATTAGAATAGTTCAAGCGAAACGTAGACGTTGGAGTGTCAAAATCTGCTAGGAATAAAGAAGGAAGTTATTGCCAAACAGAACTAGTGTTAGAACTACTGCTTATTGTTGCCTTGGGATTTTTAGGAAGCTTTGGTCATTGTATGGGAATGTGTGGCCCTTTGACTGTAGCTCTTGCTCTGTCTCAGCAGAACAATCAGGCTCATCGACTAAGCGGGTTCCAGTTTCATTTCCTGCTAAATATCGGCAGAGTTGTTAGCTATACCTTGATTGGTGCTGCTTTAGGAAGCTTGGGTTCTATTGTAGTTGCTAGTGGTCAATTAGCAGGTATAGGGAGCAGCATTAGACAGTTTATGGCAATTTTTACGGGGATATTACTGATTTGGTTGGGTCTTAGGCAAATAAAACCTAATTGGCTACCTCAATTACCTTTTTTACACCCTTTACAGGGAAGCATTCATAACCGACTCAATTCAGGGATGAATCAGCTTTCGGCTCAACAAAAATGGTGGACACCTGCTTTACTAGGTGGGGTTTGGGGTCTAATTCCCTGTGGTTTTTTATATACGGCGCAACTCAAGGCGGTAGAAGCAGGAAGTCTATTGGCTGGTGCCTTAACGATGTTCTGTTTTGGCTTGGGTACTATGCCCATGATGTTGGGAGTAGGAGTATCCGCTTCTAAAATAAGCGCGGATCGCCGCAGTCAGCTATTCCGTCTGGGTGGGTGGGTAACTTTAGCCATTGGGATTCTCACCCTGTTACGCACAGATGCCATGGTGGACTATATGGGACATGGTGCATTGTTGTTATTAATGTTGGCGTTGGTAGCCCGCCCTCTGAGTCGTTTTTGGACAGCGCCCCTGCAATATCGTCGTGCAATCGGTGTGGGAGCTTTTATTTTGACCCTAGCCCACACGGCACATATGTTAGACCATTCTCTTAACTGGAATTTGGATGCGATCGCTTTTATGCTTCCTCAGCATCGTTTGGGTATGGCGGGGGGTATCTTAGGTCTATTTCTAATGCTACCCGCAGCAGTTACAAGTAGCGATCGCCTACAGAAAAACTTGGGTAAACGCTGGCGCAAAATTCATCTGTTAACTGTCCCTGCTTTAATCTTCGCGGTGAGTCATACTGTACTGTTGGGTTCTCATTATTTAGGAGACTTGCAGTTAAGTTTAGATAACAAGTTAAGGGCGATCTTAGTTCTCTTGCTAGGGGTTTTAATTTTACTAATGCGATCGTCTTTCTTCTGGAAAATTATTGGCTGTGAGAAGTTTTATGTTCCACCAAAAACTTAAATTGGTTAAATGGCGATCTCTTCGATAAAGTTCCTTGATATTTTACTGCGGTAATGGCGACAAATACTAAATCTACTCCGACAAAAGTCGCGATAAATAACTCCGATCCACCAGTCCCAAAACCGTAGCTGTGTAACCCAGTACCCAAGACAAAGTTGACTCCATACCAAGCCATTAGCACGGCATTGAACGCTACTACGCTAGTCACAGCCATGCCAAAGTCTTTTAGCCAACCTACCAAACGTCCGTGGAGGGGAACAACGTAACACATCAAGGCAATTAACGCCCAGGTTTCTTTGGGATCCCAGCCCCAAAAACGTCCCCAGGAGAAATGCGCCCAGATACCACCTAAAATAATACCCGTAGTTAACAATAAAACTCCTACTTGCAAAACTCCATAATTCCATTTGGCTAGATTGCGGATACGTTTGGTACGATCAGCAGCCAAGAGATAATGTGCCAATATAATATGACCCAAGCCGAAAGCAAGAGCAAAACTAGCATAACTGAGAGTAATAGTCGGTACGTGGACGCTTAACCAGAAATTATCTCGCAATACGGGGACTAGAGGTTTAATAGTGGGGTCTAAAATAGCGGGGAGACTGTCCGCTAGCAGCAAGCAAACTACCGAGAGGGGTGCCGCAGCGAGGAGGTAATATTTTGCTCGATAGATCAATTCAAACAGTAAGGCGATCGCCGCGATGCCAAAACCAACCCAGATTACCGATTCATACATATTAGTGACGGGAGGACGACCCGCTATTTGCATTCTTTCGAGAAAACCATAGCCGTGTATTAACAAACCCGTACTAAAGATACCAATCGCGCCCCAATAGAATTCAACTGACTTGAACAGGGTCACCATTAGCATGACAACAAATGCTAAACCGTATAGTATCCAGGCTTTGGTAAAAAGATGTAAACCATAAAATCTTACTTCTCTAGCTAGAATATCGCGATCAGGGTAAACATCTGGGCTAAGATTGGCTAAATCTGTTTGTAATTGACTGGCGATCGCTCCCAAGGCGGATTTATCTTGGGGATGATTACGATAGGTTTGTTTTAGCTGTTGATAATTTTGTTTGACGGCAGTAAGTAAAGTAGGGTCATAGTATTTTTCTGCATCTTCGATACCTACCCACGTACCTTTGATATCTGTGGGATGGGGGACGAGAGGTAATTGCAAGTCCCCTACTGTCGCCACTGTTAAAGCCAATCTGTCTTCAATGGTTAAGGCTTCTCTTTGATCGCGGTTGAGGTCGATCTTGTCTGCTTGTTTTTCTCTAGCGGTCATAATTATTGCGCCGAGATCCGATTGGATTAATTCGGCGAAAGAGAAATACTTGCGCTCGGGATCTAATCCCAGTTGTTCTTTTAACGGGCGATAGCTAAATAAGATAAAGTCTTCTTGATTCCAGTCGCGATCGTTAAACCACAAGGAAAGATAGGTATCTAGATAATCTAGTTTCTCTCCATTGGCAGTAGTGTAGCGAGTTTTTCCGTGTATTTGGGCGACGGTTTCTTTCGCTACGGTATCTAGGGGTTTTTTCCGTCCGTCTAGTTGTACAGCTAGGTTTTGTAGAGGTGTTAAGGGCGAGGTTTGGAATTGGTTTAAGGGGACTACTAGAATTAAAATTCCGAGAATAAGTCCAATTATAAATTTGATTATTTTCATATTAGTAGTTAGTAGTTAGTAGTTAGTCGTTATTTGTTAGTTGTGATATATCCCCATCTCCTATTCACCTAACGTTTAATGCTCCATTTTTTTTCAGCCATTGTCTTTGTTCTTCAGTTAAGCCTTGAGCGTCGGAAAAGACCGCTCCGTTGACATTACAATTGGCAAAATTTATATTATGCCAAGTAGTATTTTCTAAATTACTGTCTTGAAGATTGGCGTTTGTAAAATCGATATTAGATAAATATGCACCTTCTAAATTTGCTGATAAGAGCGTACTATTGGTAAAATTGATATTAGTTAGTTTAGTTTGAGCCAAGTTTGTTTCTAATAATTCTGTTGCGATAAATTCAATATTATTTAGTTCTGCTGCTTTAAATTTAGCATTAACCAAACTAGCATCATTAAAACTAGAATTACTGATTTTAGATTGATTAAAGTTGCTATTTTGCAAATTAGCTTTATGCCAGCGAGAGTTATTAATAATTGCTGCTTGAAATGTAGTGTTAGTTACGGTTGCTCGTTCAAAATTAATCTCCTCAAATTTTGTTTGGCTGAGAAATGCTTTGTTTAGATTGGCACTATTTAAGTAAATATTTTTGCCAGCAGCTTGTCTGAAATCGGCAAAAGAAAAGTTAACGTGGGCTGCTTTAATATTATTTAGTTTCGCTCCATATAATCTAGCTTTATAACCATTAGCATCATTTAAACTTACTCCCTCCAAGGTCGCGCTATTTAGTTGCGTTCTTTCTAAATTGGCGCGATCGCATTCTACATTAGTTAATTTAGCAAAGGACAAATTTGTATTTTTAAAATTAGTTTCTTTACTGGAAGTATCGATTATAATAGCACCTCGCATATAGCAATTAATAAAAACTGCTTGGTCTATATTGACAGATTCTAATTTTAATCTGCTAAGTTCTGCTTCTCTAAATTGAGTTCCAGACTGGATTTTTTGGATAACTTCTTCAAGACTAAATAATGTCATTAAGATTAATATTCAAGGTCATATTTTATGAGTCAAAATTCTTATTGATAGTAATAAGCCAAAAATATATGAAAACATAGCATGACAAAAAATATGGCTACTAAAATGATGTGAGTATTTAGCCACAAAGCTCGCATACCACGAATCATATTTCCTTTGGAAATTCCAGGTACTTTTTTGCCACTAGCTGTTGCCGTTTTAAACATAGGCAGAAATCTTTTTTGAGATGATTCCACAACTCCCGTCTCGGCTACTACTCCCATCAAAGCGGAAAGACTGACGGCAAAAAATACCCAGAGAAAAATCGCATTAAAGTTAATTCCCGCAACGCCAATAGTATGAATTAGAACTATGGCAATTAAACCAACACCAGCAAAAATATGAATGCTGCGCCATAGTTGCATCGAACCAGGTACGGTCAGTTTGATCTTCCAGCCTCTTCCCCGCTTACGAGCGACTAAAATCAGTTCTAAAATGACAAATACTAACGATACATAGCCTGTAATTTGTTTGTAGAGATTGGCTTGGAGGAAGAATAAAACATTAAAAGCTTTTTCTCTCAGAATAGGAATATAAATCGGACTCACCGCAAAAGGCGCGAGGATTGCTGCGGAAATTAAGGTAAGAACGATTAAAGTGGAAAATTTGGGTTTCATTGGTCATTTAACATCGAACATTTCTCATTGACCATTAATTACTTGTAGGGTGGGCAATAAAACCAATTCTCGATGCGATCGCCAAGTTTTCGTTGCTATTGCCCACCAATAACTAAAAGCTAACAGCTAATCCCAAAGGGATTTAACTTTCTTCAATCGGCAGGTTAATAATGATCCCGCCCATTACATCGTTCATCTCGAATTTCTTATCGGGATAGCGTTCTAAGTGAACTGGGTGGGTATTGTGACAACTCGCACAAGCCTCGGCTACTGCTTTATCAGGATAGAGGGCGGAGAAGTATTTTTGACCACCGATTTCTTGATATTCTTTGTAAGGTTCTCCTGTTTTGTTAACTTCTTCCATTGCCTTTTTCTCAAATTCAGATTTAGGCGCGTGGCTGTCGTTAATATTCCAAGTGGAGATTAAATTATAAGTAAAACCAATTCCTTTTTCGTCGGCGGTTTCAGCGGCAACCTCCGAACCCAGGCGGAACATTTGCGCGGGGAGGGGTACGCCATCGGTTTGTTCCCAGCCTTCAGTAGCTTCTGCGGGGACTACCCCATCAGCTTTTTCTTTACCTTCAAGTTTTTTAAGTCTGTTTACTACGTGCTTAGTGTAAGCAGTTCTATCTGCTAGTAATACGGTGTGTACGTAGTCTACGGCTACTTCAGGAGAAATACTTCCCACGGCGGTTGTAGAATTGCCACCACTACAGGCGATCGCCGTAAAAGCAATGGTTACGGCTAGGGCAATTAAGCCGATAGTTCTAGTTTTTATAGTTTGAATTAGGTTGTTCATTGTTAGGATAGTTTTGGATATTTGTGGTTGAGTATTGCGGAATTATGGGGAATTATATTAATTTTCTTAATTCCCTTTGCTCGACCTTTTCTTCTCTAAATCGCGTACTAGTTGAAAAGTAGGCAATTTACGATTGGGCGGGCGGGCAAAGTTGGCTTCGACTAACTCATCATCGAAGATACTGTTATAAGCGTGTTCTACGCCGTGACAATTCATACAGACTTCCTGAACCATGCGATCGCGTGGCTTGAGTGTATAGGTGTTATTGTGATTGACTAAAATACTGTCGCCAGCTTTTTCTCTGGGTAAATGACAGGTAGCGCAAGTAACGGAGTTTTTATCCGGACGGGGTAAAGTTCCAATTTCGCGAAATATTTGAGCGTGGGGAGAGTTTTTGTAATTTAAGGAATGGCGATCGCTATGACAAGTCAGACAGGAATCTACCGAGGCTTGATAGGTATCTACTGTATGGACATTATGACAAGTATTGCAGTTCATTTGCCTGTCTGCCACCCCATCCTTCATGGGTAAATGAGCCATTGCAGGAGTCAGAGGTGATAAACCCTCTAAAGTGCGAATGCCGTGTTTGCCCCATAAAAAAGTATCGACGCTGTTTTCGTGGCAGCTTCTACAACTTTCTTCCGTGGGCTGGGCGACAAACTGCTTATTTTCCTCATTTTGATGGCAGCTAGAACAATTAACATCCGCCAAAGCGTGAGCGCTAGTTTGCCATTGCTGCTCGATCTTCTGTAACTGAGCCTTACTTACGCCATCCGCTAGTGCTATACCAGGAAAAACCCAAGACAAGACAAAAAACAAACAGAAGAAGAGAACAGTCAATCTATACTTCTTACTTTTTACTTCTAACTTCTTACTTCTCATCCCTTCCCTCCCAAAAACTCTTTACTCAAATCTGCTTTGGGAGCAGTATCTAACTTAGCCTCGACAAGGCGATCGGGTAGGGCAGGTTTGGGTAACATCCAGGGTTGGTCGAGATTTTGGCGTAAAAAGCCCGTAGAAATCGAACGATGGTCGTGAAAATTATGACAGCCAGCAGTCCAACAACCATCAGCCTCAAAGTTATCATGACTGGCTAATTCTCCTTCAATTACCCCCTGATGACAAGCCATACATAAATCTGGTGGCAAATTCACTCCCCTACCGAACATATGTTCGTGTTCTCGGTGACAGGCAGTACAGGTTAAAACATCAATGTTTTCCCGTAATTCTGCCCAACGGGGATCGCGAAACTTTTTCGCACCGTGCATGTCTTTTGCCATTTCTGCTTCGTGGCAGCGATTGCAAGTATCGTTACTAACTGGTTTAAAACCTTCATGACAAGAGTTACAGGAAGCTTCAAACAGTATATGACCATTAGAAGTTTCTCCTGGTAAAAAAACACTCTTACTATCTAAAGCAAAAGCTGCCCCCAGCCACAATACTAGGATTAACATAGCTCCGATAATAGCTAATCTCGAACCCAATAAAGCCAGTGGATTCCAGTTACGGGTAACATTTCTTGCCATCTTCTTCTAGAGTAGAAAGGCTAAAATAGTTGCCACGATCGCCATAATGCCACCGCCAGCAAAAGCTGCCATAGTTGCTTTGCCCGAATCATGGGTAAATTCTGCTGCTTCGACGGCTACACCAGAGCCAGCACCGTTAGAACCCATGCTGGCGAGAGGTTGAGAGTGTAAAGAGGCTACCTGACTGTTGCCAGATAGGGAGGGCGAAGCTGTTTCGGTTGCTGTAGTTGGTAAGGTAATTTCTGCCTCGGAATAGTCTGCACCATCGAGCATGATTTCGCTAATTGCACCGTAAGCACCCACCCAGGCATCTTTCACCTCTGGAGTCCATTTGTCTTTGAGATATTGCTCAAACGTAGTCAGCAAAGCGCTACCTACTAAAGGATAGTGTTCGGGTAATGCACCGTATTTAACATGACGCGCCCCTAAACCCCGCAACGCACCATTTAAAACTTCGGGCTGGCGTAAGTTATCCACTACTAAAACTAAGGAGTTAAGCAGCTTTTTCTTTTGCTTTTCCATATCCGTAGTATCAAACAAAGGCTTGGCTTCGGGATTAGCGGTAAATAAATTTTCGTAAAAACTGTCAACAAATTCGTTAGCTTTAGGCTTTATTTCATTGAAGCTTTGTTCTAACAGATTAACTTTCAACCCTCCATCTTCTTGTGCTTCGTTTACTGCGGGTGCAGGTAAAGCGATTTCTGCCTCGGAATAGTCCGCACCATCGAGCATGATTTCGCTAATCGCACCGTAAGCACCCACCCAGGCATCTTTCACCTCTGGAGTCCATTTGTCTTTGAGATATTGCTCGAATGTAGTTAACAAAGCTTCACCCACTAACGGATAGTGTTCGGGTAATGCACCGTATTTAACATGACGCGCTCCCAAACCCCGCAACGCACCATTTAAAGCCTCGGGCTGGCGTAAATTATCCACTACTAAAACTAAAGAGTTCAGAAGTTTTTTCTTTTGTGCTTCCATATCAGTAGTATCAAACAAAGGCTTGGCTTCGGGATGAGCAGTAAATAAATTTTCGTAGAAACTAGCTACAAAATCGTCAGCTTGAGGCTTTATTTCATCAAAACTTTGTTCTAGTACTTCTACCTGTAAAGACATTAGTTTGTGTTCTCCTTTTGCGGTTAGTTATAAATTACTTTCTTGATTCCCTGGAATTATTTTTTTATTAAATTAAATAAAGAATATTTTTCCAACTATTTAGTTCTATTAGCAATAGATGTGATTTTTTTCCTAGAAATCCAGGCATTTTCTTGACTCAGGATATGGGTAATTTATACCTTTAGATATATAAAGCAGTTTCCACTAGTATTTTGTAACCAAATATACCAATGTCTCAGTATTATTCGATAATCTAATTAAAATAATGCTTTTTGTACATTGAGCGGCAAAGGTAATTAAATTTATTTTTTAGAATAATTTCAATTTTAATAATTCTTAATAAAGCAAGAATAGTAAAGACTGACACTCGAATTAAATTAAGCTTTGGCTAGGGAAAAACTTGGTTGAAAGATAATTAAAAATAATCATTTTATAGACTTGGTAACAAAATATACTGTTTTTTATTACTGCGGTGTAATTAATATGAGGTTTATCAATATTTTTGTTTTTTAAACACAGAAAATATCTTATAATCTGCCTTTTGGCGATAAAAAATTAACTGTATAAGTCTCAGATCAAAGTATTTCTAGTAGCAGTCAACCATTAATTATATTAATCGCAATTTACCCATGCTCGATCGCCTGATTCACTTCATAGGTTCGATAAAACTTGCAGTTCCCTTATTGAGTACCATTATTGGCATTTTGATCTGGGCGACTTTTTACGAATCTCAGGTAGGTTCGACGACGGTACAGCAGGAAATATATAAAAGTCCTTGGTTTGGGGCGTTAATGTTTATGCTGGCGTTGAATTTGAGCATATCTGCTATATCTCGCTATCCTTGGCGGGGGGCGAGAAAAATCGGTTTTGCTCTGACTCATTTTGGACTGGTAGTAATTATTGCGGGCTCGGCTGCGGTGATTCATCTCGGCATGGAAGGGATGCTCTTGGTGAGAACAGATGGAGATGCGGGCGATCGCTTGAGAGTGCAAGGGGATTTATTAGAAGTTGTTAATTCTGACGGAGAATTAGAACAGGGGAGTATCTTTGTCAGACAAGATGGTTCGGTAAGCCCTAGATTTGTGGCGGGTTTGGAACTAGAAGCTTATACGGATAATGCCATAGAGAAAATTAGTTTTGCCGAAGGAGAAACGGTAAGTAACCCAGGAGTGAAATTAAGTTTGGCAAGCGATCGCATGGGACAAACGATTGAGCGCACTTTAGCAGCCTCCCCTAATGTATATAGTAAGGTCAGTTTAGGCCCTGCGGAATTAGAATTGGTTAAGGTAAAAAGCGAGAGGGAACTACAAAGTTTGTTGCAACCTCAAAATAGTACCCAACATCCTTGGGGAGAATTGGAGATTGCTACCGCAGCTAAAAAGCGCACTATTGATGTTCAGGGGAATAAGGGTAAAACCATTAGACTAGGGAAGACAAAAATTACCATTAATAATTTTTATCCCGATTTTCGTCTTGATCGCGACAAGCAACCCGCCACTGCATCGGAAAATTATCATAACCCCGCTATAACCTTAGAAGTAGCATCTGACCAAGGAAAAGAGCGTTGGTATATATTTAGCAAAGCAGATTTTCCCCCAGTACGCACTTTAATATCAGGAACAGCAATCGATAATTTGACTCTCGACTATCGAGTCCAACCTCCAGAAGTTAAAGACTATTTCAAAGTAATTGTTGCCGAAGATAACCAACTCTACTATGCTGCTAAATCTTCTCAGAAATTCAAGTCGGGAAGCTTGGCAATAGGACAAGAAGTAACCCCAGGTTGGGCGGATTTTATCATCACTATCAACGAATATCTCCCCCACGCACAGTTACAAAGAAAAATTATTCCTACCGATGGCAAACAAGCACCAGGCGCACCAGCATTACTGGTAAAAACTAAATCGGGACGAGAAACTTGGTTACCTTGGGGAGAAGCCAGCGCGATTCAGGATGGAGAAAATATTATCTATGCAGCCTTTAGCCCCAAACTCCTGCAAATACCCTTCGGCATCAAATTAGAAGACTTTATCGTTGATCGCAATGAAGGTTCGCAATCCGTAGCAATGTGGACGAGTAAAATTCGCATCGAAGATCCCAGTAGCGATCGCGTTGAACAGCGCCAAGTTTGGATGAATCACCCCACTTGGTATAAAGGCTGGAAAATAGCTCAAGCTTCTTGGAATCCTGGAGATCTACAACAGTCTACTCTGCAAGTAAAACGGGAACCTGCATGGGTAACCGCTTTAACTTGGATTGGTTCGGGATTGGTTATCTTAGGAATTGGTGTAATGTTCTATGCACCTGCGATCGGCAAAAAATTGCGCCCAAAACCAGCAACATCGTCAGTGTTGCCTTAATTTAGATTGATAGATAATATTTGAGAATTTGCCAATCTACATCCATTTTTTTCTCTGCTTTGCAGCTATTTATTCCTTTTTATTCTTCATTCTAATAATCTGAGAGTGACAGTAATGCGCGGGCAGGCACAAGCTCCCCTGATTTATCGGGGAGATAAGCCAACTCAGACGCTTTAAAGTCCGTCTATACAATTTCGATACAAAATCTTCATCTAGCATAGCTTTCAGTTATTGTATAATACAGTTGTCATCAAGTTAAAACACCGCAGTATCATAATGACTTAGCCATTTTTTGTGAAGGGATAAAATGCTATGGGGGAGTAGGAAATTCAAGTCTGTGACTCGGAGAAGCTGTACAAACTTAAACAGGCAGTTTAATAAATTAATATTAGTTTAGAAACACAGTTTCATACATACAAGTTTCTTTTTATCTATGTCTCAATTCAAGCCCTGTATAATTACTCCCAGTTACCAGCGAGATTTTGCTAGATGTCGCCTACTAGCAGAAAGTGTTGATAAATTTGCTGTTTCTAAGGTAGATCACTATATAGTGGTCGATCAAAAAGATTTTAAGTTATTTCAGCAACTATCAAATTCTCATAGAACAGTAATTACTGTTGAGTCTATTCTGCCTTGGTGGATCAAAAAAATTCCCCTGATTAAAAATGGTTGGTTTAGCTGGAAAACGCTACCTCTTCGCAATTGGTTAGTTCAACAAATAGTTAAATTGGAAATTGCTAATCATATCTCTGAAGATGTTTTAATTTTCGTAGATTCTGATGTTACCTTTGTTCGAGATTTCGATCCTAGTCAATTTGTTCTAAACGGAAAAGTTAGACTACTTAGGGAAATTATTATTCCTTCACCTAATTTCAATCTAGATATTCAACTTAAATGGCGTGATAGTGCAAAATCTTTACTCAGTTTATCTTCACTCCCAGAAGTTAATCTAGAAAATCATTTCATTCACTATATAGGCAACTTGATCACTTGGAGGAGAGATAATGTACTGAAACTACACCAACACATAGAAACAGAGACACAAAAATCCTGGATAGAAGCGATTACCAGCTATTGGAATTTCTCAGAATATGTACTCTATGGAATGTTTGTTGATCATGTACTAAAAGAAAATTCTGGACATTATTGGGACTCTCAAAAACTATCTCACGATTATTGGCGAACAACACCACTAGGAAAAGAGCAATTGCAACAGTTTTTTCAAGATATTCCCCCTGAATGTTGTGCTGTGATGATTTCAAGTAAATCAAATACTCCTGTAACTTCCTATTCACATTTTATCCAATAGTTGATAGAGATATTAGTACAAATGTTTACTTTAACAAAACTAGTGCCGCTACGCTTAAGTAACGATTAACGAGTCTTAAAGGATACCGCTCATGCAAAAAGTTTAATTAGCTTTTCGAGCTTTAAACTCTAGTAAATTAACCCGTTTCTGCAACTTCTTATTTTCAGTTTTTAAAATAGCAAGTTTTTTCTGCGCTCTACGGAAATGACCCTTGTAAGCTCCTAAACTTTTATTACTTACACCTAATTTTTCACGACGTTTTACTTCCCTGGCATGTTGCCGCTGAAGTTTTTTATATGCCGCTTGTAGCTCTTTTAAACCACCTTTACATTCAGACTTGAGCTGCTTTAATTCGCGATCGCGGGTGGCAACCATTTTATTTAAACATTCAATCTTGACCAACATTTGTCGATCAAAATTATTACTTTTCACCTGTTTAATTAATCCTTGATAACTATCATGAATCCAATCATGTTGTGCTTTAAAAGCTCTTCTAGTAGCTTCATATTTAATCGTATTTAAAACTGCCTCTTTATAAACACCATTGTGTTTGTTCTTGATTTCAATTAATAATCTATCGTAATTTGTAGCGTTATGTCGCAAACTATCACAATTAGCTTCAATATATTTAACGCGATCGCCTGTACTAGAATTAATAATATATGCTTCTGCTCCTTCTCCCCTGGGAGGATGGCAAACAATACGATCTTTCCAACTTTGAATAACTTCCTGTAGCGAAAATTGTTGGGTGTTAATACTCATTTACCTTTAAACTACTAAATATTGATAACAATAAAATCGAGACTAATAAAAAAATAAATATTGGCATGTCAGACCATAGCAACTACAACTATTTTCTTAAATAAGTTGAGTATTAAACTATTTAAGTCACGTCAGTTTTAACAAGCAAACTCAAAAATCGCCACAGTAATTTCAATCACAGATTACTCCGCCGTGATTTTCTGTCTTGAAGTAAGATTTGTACTACAATCCGTCGGACTATTTGTAATAAAAATAAGCAAACTATGCTATGATTTTTGACTACTCCACGATAGGCTAGAAGATGATATTTTGAGTTGAAGCACCCTCTAAATCTTAAAAGATGAGGAATACTACTAGATTAATAACAGTTCATTTTTAGATTAATTTTGGACTCATAGCTAACCGCCTTGCGGTTTCAACCAAAACCAGACTAGTACAGGATAGTAATTTAGTTGTGCCAAAGCCAAAAGCCGGCATCGTCTATAACGATATTAAGCCAGTAGCCTGCAAAGTTGCATCAGAAATAGAAGAAAAACTGACTGATTCTGGGTGGGACGTGCGTACGACCACTGGAGTAGGGGGAATACTTGAATATTCAACTCCTGGTAGTCCTGTTTGCCACACCCGAATTGAGTTGTTGACTCCCCCTAACTTTGATCCAGATTTAAAATTTGCGATTGTTTTGGGTGGAGATGGTACTGTTCTCTCGGCATTTAGACAACTTGCCCCTTATAAAATTCCCTTGCTGACTATCAACACAGGTCACATGGGTTTTTTGACGGAAACTTATCTCACTCATTTGAATGAAGCAATAGAAAAGTTAATCGCCCAAGACTATAAAATAGAAGAGCGATCAATGTTAGCAGTGAGAGTATTTCGGAATAATGCTCTCTTATGGGAAGCGCTGAGTCTAAATGAGATGGTTTTACATCGTGAGCCCCTCACCAGCATGTGCCATTTTGAAGTTCAGATCGGGGAACATGCTCCTGTAGATGTGGCAGCAGACGGGATTATAATTTCAACTCCTACTGGTTCAACTGCTTATTCCTTGAGTGCAGGAGGGCCTGTGTTAACTCCTGATGTACCTGTATTACAGCTGGCACCAATCTGTCCTCATTCTTTAGCTTCACGAGCCTTGGTGTTTAGTGACAATGAACAGGTTAAAGTAATTCCGGCTACAGCTAACCGTATGGTAATGGTAGTGGATGGCAATGGTGGCTGCTACATTCTCCCTGACGATCACATTGAAGTGGAAAAATCAGTTTATCCTGCTAGGTTTATTCGCTTGCAAACGCCAGAATTTTTCCGCATTTTACGGGAAAAACTGGGCTGGGGACTACCTCACATCGCCAAACCAACCTCTGTTGAATTGCCTT
>CBDUCX010000071.1:0-18591 GCA_965365755.1 uncultured Pleurocapsa sp. | reverse complement strand
AGCGTGCCCGTAGGGCATATTCCGAATTCCGAACTCACGTTTGATAGATTGGAATTGCTTAAATTGTATGACCAACAATTTATGACTAACAATTTTTATCTATCGACAGACAAAGATAAATTAAACTTATTAATTGTATAATTATTATTTATCTCTTGTTTAAATTTACCTTATGATCCCCAGACAAAACGGTAATTTATGAATAAGTTACGGATATTGTTAAACTTCTTAATATAAATATAACTTTTTTATTTGATCAGGGTAAGCTGTTGATTTCTTTGATATTCGAGAAAATCCAACAGCCAATCTTTGAGATGGCGAGTTGCCCGACAATCATCTTCGTTGTAACTCAAAATCAATTTTAATAAAGCGCGATCATGGGTTTTTAGCCATTGATCGTACCAGCAAACAGACTGATCTCCGCTGCCTGTGGTTTCGCGCCAATAAAACCCAATCCAGTTAGCTAGAGCTTTTAAAGAATAACTTTCTACGGGAAAAACAACCGCTTGAGTTGCCCAAAAATGGAGATCGACTAAACGAGATAAAACCTCCTGTTTTTGTCTTTTGGGAGTGCTATAAAGCCTAGCTAAACGCTTGATTGTATCGGCTTCATACTCAGAATAATGGAAGATGGGTGCATCGGGATAAAGGTTAATAAAATCGAGAAACTCTTGCCAAATTTTGCCTTCGTCTTCTAGTTTTTCGGCGAGAAAGGCGTGAAATTCTTCGGTATTGGTCGTTCGATCTACTAGTAATACTCCCAGTAGATAGTCAGTTTGGCGTTCGGGTTCGGCTTCTATATCAAAATACAACTCGATCGCCCCAGTGGGAATAGGTTGAGTATTGATTAGATCAAAACTGGAACGGACTACAGCGCGATCGCTTTGGATGGCAATAATCTGTTGTTTAAGCTGACGGGCAATACCGTAGCCTAATGCTTCTCCCAGAGTTGTTTCGGGAACATCAATCAAAGATTTAACACTATTAACCCCTAATTCTTGCAAATATTCATAGCGTTTAGGAGTCACCCCAGGGACTAAAGATAAATGTTGGGTAGACTTGGCTACTCCATGGCAATAACCATGCCAGTTACAAAGACTACATCGCTGACGCGAAATAAAAACTTCTGGTTCATGTTGATTTGCTAACATCACCAAACATTCAGCTACAGTTTGCTGCATTTTTGTAAGCCAATGATCTAAATCGACATGATGTTCATTATGTTCTTTTAAAATTAATGGTGATCCTTGAGGAATCTTTGCTTGAATAACTCCGAGAATTTGGGCATGAAAAGCAGCAATTAGCTTATATTCTGGTTTAGCTTTGCGACCAAGTTTGATACTGACAGGGATATATTCCCAGTCGCCAAAACAAGATTCTCCTGGCTGTTTAATTAATAGACTTGGTGTGGCGTTGAAGATAATTTCCGATAACCAATCTTGCAGATGATCTGGTAGAGGGTGATCAGATATCTCATATTCCTCAACCGTTTGCCATTGAGAATAGTTGATGCTTAAAGTACCTCTGATAATGCAGTCCACTCCTTGCTGCATCAATTCCCTAGTTTGTTGGGCGTTAAGCCGCCAATCTCTGCGGGATGCGGTAGGCTTCTGTGGCACCAAAGATCTCGACTGGATAACGTTGCGAATATGAGTTTGGTTTTCTCGCCTTAATTTCAGCAAAAAGTCTTTCTCTGGATCTTTTTGGGGAGAATCACCATGTATTTCCAAAAAGCTGCGACGGTTACAGCGTTTGTAATTGAGTAAAAGATGATCGGAGATTAGTATCATTGCATCAAAAAGCCAGAAAAAATGCTCAAGAAAAACGATAATTCTCTGCTTTTGTGCCGTAAAACAGCCTGATTAACCCGAAAATTATGTCGCTGAATATTTAATACAGAATGTCGATATACTAACAATGGTTCGCCACAGAGCAAGATATTACATATGCATAATAGTCTATCTAAAACAGACCTTAAAAAACACCGCGAAAATTTTCCAGGATTAATTAACAAGACTTATTTTAATTTTGGTGGTCAGGGTACAATGCCCGCAACTGCATTACAAGCGATTATTGATACCCATAAATATATCCAAGAAGTAGGCCCTTTTTCCGAAAAAATTAATCACTGGCTAAATGACCAGGTTCAATTATTGCGTCAAGCGATCGCATCTGAATTGGGTACAACTTGGGAAACTATTACTTTGACAGAGAATGTTACTGCGGGCTGTAATATTGCCCTGTGGGGTATGGACTGGCGACAGGGCGACCATATTTTGATGACGGACTGTGAACACCCAGGGATTATCGCTACGGTGGAGGAAATTGGCCGACGTTTCGGTGTGAAAGTAAGTATCTGTTCGCTCATGGATACTTTAAACAGTGGCGATCCTGTAGAAGTGATTCGTAGTAACTTAACTGAGAATACCCGCATGGTGGTATTAAGTCATTTACTATGGAATACAGGACAGGTATTACCCCTCAAAGCGATCGCCCAAGTCTGTCATAATCACCCTGCACAGCAAAGGATAAAAGTAATGGTAGACGCGGCACAATCTGTCGGTTTACTAGACTTAAATCTACCAGAATTAGAAATAGACTACTATGCCTTTACGGGACATAAGTGGCTATGTGGCCCTGCGGGAGTCGGCGGGTTATATATAAGTAAAGAAGCATTTGAGGATCTAAACCCGATCTTTATTGGTTGGCGCAGTATAGAATTGGGCGATCAAGGAAAACCAGTCGCCTGGAAACAAGATGGTAGGAAGTTTGAAGTAGCAACCTCGGCTTATCCAGAGTATGAAGGCTTAAGAAGTGCGATCGCCATACATCAAGAATGGGGAAATAAAAGCGATCGCTATCTGAGAATTTGTGAACTAAGTAAATATCTCTGGTCAGGGTTACAAAGTATTGAACAGATTAGTTGTTTAAAAGATACACCCCCCGAAGCAGGATTAGTTTCTTTTCAGGTTGCAGGAGTTAAACACAAGAAATTAGTAACTGCTTTAGAAAAACAAGGATTTCTGCTGAGAACTATTGCCGATCCTGACTGTATCCGCGCTTGTGTGCATTATTTAACTTTGCCTGAAGAGATTGATAGTTTGCTGGTGGCGATTAAGGAGAATATTCAGTAAAAGTCTCCACAATAATTAAGTACAACCAAAGTTTGGTAAGTTAATTATTGGGAAGACGACTGGTTATGCTGCTAGATGGCTTTACCGATTGCTTAGGCAATACTGCAAATTTAATAAATAGTAAAAAATATATTTTTATGACTGTTGCCACTAACGTTCCCGCTTTTTGCGAAGGGATTCAACATTTCAAAGAAAACTTGCCTGGTTTCGAGGAATATGGGCAATCACCAGTGATTAAAGAAGGACAAACTGCGATCGCTTCTACCTCAGACAAAGACGCAGTTTATCAAACTATGTTGGCGGCAGATGCTTTGCGCTATTTAACTCTCCAAACCACTGCTAGTAAGCAGTCAGGACATCCAGGAGGGTTTGCTAGTATTGCTGATGCGATCGCTTCTTTGGTGATGTTGGGACATAAAAATATTATTACCGAAGTGGGACACCATGCTCCAGGCTTTTATAGCAATGTCTTTCTGGATACATCCTTAGAGGCAATGGGGATTAATAATGTCCAGGATATGGGCGATCGCTTTCGGGAAATGGATGGTCTTTTGGGACATCTTTCAGGACAAGTCCCAGGGTTACTCAATCCCGCAGGGCCATTAGGACAGGGACAACATTTTGCCATGGCAGGGGCTAAGTTACATCCAGGTGTGCTATTTCCTGTAACCATCGGTGATGGTGGTTTAGGTGAACCCTATATTATGAGCAGCTTTGGACATTTTAATACCTCATTCCCCCAGGTAACTAACTTTCTGCCGATTTTGGTCTGGAATGGCTTTTCTCAAGAGCATCACAGCATGGTTTCCACTAAAACCAACGAGGAGATGATTGCTTATTGGCAAGGTAATGGTTTTGCTGAGGTAATTTTAGTTAATGCTAAGGATTATGATGACAGTAATCAGCCTGGAGACTATGTAAACAGTACTAAGTTTTCCCTAGAAGGCAGAATGGCATTTACCCAAGCAGTATTGGAGGCAACAGACAAAGCTGCTAAATCCGCCCTGGGAGGTAAATTAACAGTCTTAATTATTAAACAGTTAAAAGGTTCAGGGGTACATAAAGACGGCGCACAGTCCCATAACCTCTATCCAGGGGACAGCGTAGAGAAGGACTATATCGTGGCTTCCCTCAAAGAAAGAGCTTTAACTCCTGAAGCCTGGCAGCTAGTACGTAGTAACTATATGCGTTCTAATGGTGGCGCTGCGGTTAAGACAGCCGTTACCGAACAAGAATATCCTATTCCCGACTTAGGCACTATTCCCCTAGAAGAGTATTCAGTAGGTGGAGAAAAGAAAGTAGCAACTACCGCCATGGGTGCGATCGCTGCTTATGTAGGACAACAAGACCCAGACTTCATTGTCTCAAATGCCGATGGTAACGCCGCATCAGGTATTAAAAATATCAACACGGCTTTAAAAATCATTCACCCCACCACTGATGAAACCTATTTTCAACAGCCTAAAGGACAGGTATATGAACCCTTAAGCGAAGATGCCTGTGCCGGTTTAGCAGCAGCCCAAGCTTTATTAGGGGCGCGTACCCTCTGGTGTTCCTATGAATCTTTTGCCATCAATGGTTTACCTGTTTGGCAGACAGTAACTCAAGCCATGGCAGAATTAAGGCGATCAACCCCTTCTACTATCACTCTCTTCACCGCAGGGGCATTAGAACAAGGACGTAACGGCTGGACACACCAACGCCCCGAAATTGAAAACTACTTTGCAGGAATGATGCGTAACGGGAATGTATTTCCTCTTTTTCCCTGTGATGCTAATAGTATCCAGGCTTGTTATGAATGGGCATTAGGTACTAAAAATAAGGGTGTTACCATCACTGCGAGTAAGTCTCCTTTAGAAATTCGCACGACTCTCGAACAAACTCGCCAAGGATTAAGCAAGGGAGCCATTGTTTTGCAAGAAACTCCAGGGGATAAAACGGTTATTTTTGCCGTAATTGGAGATATGACTTTGATTCCTGTCTTTGCCGCAGCAGAACAATTAAAATCTCAGGGCATTGGTTCCAAAATTGTTTCCCTAATTAATCCCCGTCGTCTATATCGCCCTACTGATGTAGCTTGGGATAGTTGCAGTCAAGAGCAAGATGGTGATTTTCTCTCTGATGCAGAATTCTCGGCTATGTTTGAGGGTGATGCTTTACTAGGAGTTACAGGTGGTTCTAGTGCCATGTTAGAACCTGTGATGTTACGAAGTAATAGTAAGCGAGATGTCTTTGCTTGGAAGCGAGGGGAAACTACTTCTAGTGCTGCTCAAATTATGGATTTCAACGGCATCACGGCGGAGAATTTTGTTAAACGGGCAATGGAATTAATGAGTTAGTTTTTGATATTGAGGTTAATTGCGATCGCAATACGAGCCGATGTTGATAATCCCACAAGAACATGATTTAAAATTAACTAAAACAATAATCTGGAAAACAATAAAATTAATGATTATTAGAGCCGTTATTGAATGGGACGAATTTGCACAGGCTTATTCAGCGACTTGTCCAGAACTTAATTTTGTATCTTCCTGTGGTGAAACAAAAGAAAATGCGATCGCCAATTTAAAGGATGCGATTACACTTATGCTTGAACCAATTCCAGAAGATATGTATTCAAATGATTCTACATTTGAGCAAGTCGAAATGACTTGAAAAAACATAATATTATGTTTGCCGTAAGAAATTAATGGGAAAAATAGAATTATCTAGTTTTTTCATTCTTTTAATCCATGTCCATTATTTTCTCTGTTGCAACTGACATCTACAGAATATATGTAGATGAACAAGATAAAACATATCATCCAGAGCATCTTTCACAATCAGCACTCATTCTCTTTCAAAGATTCAAAAAAGCTTATGAAAGCAAAAATATAGTTGAGCTTAAAGATTCTATTTCAGATAGTTTTAATGGGGACATATATGGCGCAACTAAAAAAGAATTTATTGATTTTATGCAATACAATTTTCAGCGTCTCAAATATGGATTAAGTCCACACTTAACTATTGAAATATTTAATATTTCTGAGTCATCTGATGCTAATTTCTCTGCAATAATTAATATGCAAGCTAATTTAACTTTTATTGGCTTACCCACTTTTATGACATGGGATGCAGGGAAAATAAGATGTGAAGCTAGACCAGAAGGCAAACATGATTATTGGAGAATTACAAAACTTTTTAAGTTTCAAGAATAATTGACAATACTCTTTCTTAGACAAAATAATTCACGTTATAACTTATAACTGTCAAAGCCAAAAATTATATCGTTAAAGCTTTAAGTAAAGCGATCGCTTTATTGAATTTAAGAAAATGGCGATCGCGCCTTGGCCAAATTTCCCTAAACCAGTTAAATACGGTTTATTCTTAAGGATAGATACATAACTTTACAAAACTTGATATTCTATTCAGCAGAGGACTGCTTTAACAATCGACCATCATCATGACCAACACCATTAATCAAACAGCCAATAGTCAAACTTACAAAATCGCAGAATGGAAGCGGGGTTATGATTCCCAACCCAACGAATATGAGTATGAGATTACCGAAATTGAGGGAGAAATTCCTGGGGAATTATCAGGAACATTATTTCGTAATGGCCCTGGTTTATTAGATATTGGTGGTCAGCCAATTCATCATCCTTTTGATGGCGATGGTATGATTAGCGCGTTTTCTTTTAAAGAGGGTAAAGCATATTATCGTAATCGCTTCGTCAAGACTGAAGCATATGTGGCAGAACAATCAGCAGGAGAAATTTTATATCGAGGAGTGTTCGGTACTCAGAAGCCTGGGGGTTTACTCAACAATATCTTTGATCTCAAATTAAAAAATATTGCTAATACTGGGGTAATTTACTGGGGAGGCAAATTACTGGCTCTTTGGGAAGCAGCAGAACCTCATCGCTTAGATCCCCAAACCCTCGAAACCATTGGAATTGATTACCTTGATGGTGTTTTAGAGCCTGGAGATGCTTTTGCCGCTCATCCTTGGATCGATCCTAGTTGTATCTTGGATGATGGTGCGCCCTGCTTAGTTAACTTTCGGGTTGATCCAGGACTTTCCAGCAAAATTACTCTATTTGAATTTGCTCCTGATGGTCAGCTGCTACGTCGTCATGCCCATAGCATACCTGGATTTTCCTTCATTCACGATTTTATAATTACGCCTCACTACGCCATCTTCTTCCAGAACCCTGTTAACTTTAATCCCCTCCCCTTTTTATTCGGAATGCGTGGTGCGGGAGAGTGTGTCGAGTTTCAACCAAACAAACCAACCAACGTCATTTTAATTCCTCGTGATCCTAATAATAAAGATATTAAGACCTTTAGCGTAGAATCGGGCTTTGTGTTCCATCATGCCAACGCTTTTGAGCAGGACAATCAAATTTGTATTGATTCCATTGCCTATCAAACTCTGCCACAAGTACAACCAAATTCTAACTATAAGGAAGTAGATTTTGATCGTCTTGACCCTGGGCAACTGTGGCGATTTAGCTTAAATCTAGATGACGGTACAGTTGACCGCCAAATGCTAGAAAGTCGCTGTTGCGAGTTTCCGACCCATAATCCTGAACAAGTTGGTCGAGACTATCGTTACTTATATATTGGTGCAGCACCCAACGATACGGGACGCAATGCACCATTACAGGCAATTTTAAAGCTAGACTTAGAGACAGGAGAGCGTGAACTACATTCTTTTGCCCCTAGTGGTTATGTTAGCGAACCGATTTTCGTACCCAAGCCTAATGCCGATCAAGAAGACGCAGGTTGGATCTTAACTTTGGTATATGACGGTAGTAAACACCGTTCAACTCTGGCGATCTTAGATGGTGAGAATATAGCAGGAGATGCGATCGCCTTACTACATCTCAAACATCATATTCCCTATGGTTTACATGGTAGCTGGTGTGACAATGTGTTTATCTGAATGTTAGTGGATTGCGATCGCTCGGCTACGGGTCGCGTAATCAGTAGATTAAGTAGGTCGGTAGAAATAAAATTAACTTGTTAGGACTGTTAGTGGTTAGTGGTTAGTTGTAATAGCTTTAATCAGATTCATACTTCCTAACCTATTTGACTTTATTTCGTCCTACTTACTTATTTATCCCGTTTACATCCCTTAGTTTGGCAAGGGTCGTCTAATCCCACAGTACTTTTGCTTGGTGAGATCTTCGAGCTAAATCTATGATTGTTAAAGGTTGTTCGTCCATTACTGATTTACAACAAATTTTGATCTTTCAAGATTTGGCAACTACTCAATTAGAAAGTCTAATTCCCTATAGTTATATTCGAGAATATCAAGCAGATGAAATTGTCATAACAGAAGGAGATCGCTTGCCCCAACAGCTTTTTGCTTTAGTAACGGGTAGACTGGAAATCAAAAAAATTGCGGCTAATGGCAAAGAAACTCTGGTGCGTTTTATTCCTGCGGGAGAACTATTTGCTGCGCCAGCAATATTTGGTAATGGTATTGCTCCTGCTACGGTAGTCTGTCAGCTAGAATCACGCATCCTCACTATAGAAAGTTCTGCTTTATTAGCCGTAATTTCGCGATCGCCAGAAATTAGCTTACGGATACTCGAAGTGTTTAACAAGCGATTACAGCAACTCCACAATACAGTACATGGATTGATTTCCGAACGAGCAACGGTGCGCTTAGTGAGATTAATTCAATATTATGGCGATCGCGATGGCACCCATCCCGTAGCCGAAGGAGACTGTTTAAACGTCAAATTGCCCTACTATCAAATTGCCCGCAGCATTGGTATTACCTATGAGGAATGTGTGAGGTTGTTTAAAAAACTCAAGGGAATTATCGTCTATAAAAGAGGTGGTACGATTATTGTTTTAGATTGGTCACAATTAGCAGCAGTTAAAGATATTTAGCAGGCTTACTATCTCCTTAATAATAGGTGTCTAACAATCACAAATCTTGATCCGAAGATAACGAAAAATGGGGATTAACAGCGATCGCTTTAATATAAAATCAAATTAACTCTTAGACAAAATCAGCACCACTAATATCAACAGCATCAGTATCTGCAAAAGCAAACCCTGTTTCAAAACTGACTGCACCCAGAAATTCGAGTTCCTGAGAATCAGTTGACTCAGTAACAGGAAAATCTATTTGAAAGATCGACGTTGTGCCACTAATTTCATTCGCAACTGCTAACAACGGTTCGCCATTGGGACTATCTTCAGAGTCAATAAAGACTAAACCTTCAGGGCCAATATTAGCTGCATCTCCTGTCTCAGCATCGAGGGGATTTATATACTGGACAAATTCAGATTCAGCAGGGACAGTAATGTCGTAAACCATAATGCCACTGGTTCGTTCCAAACCAATAAAGGCAAAAGTTTTTCCTGCTATTTCCCCAATTGCTAATCCTTCAGGTTCAGGGCCACTATCGTTACTACGGACATCAAAAGAATCTACCGTACCGTTGGAATTAAAGAGTTCGGGAACTAATTCTGCGGTAATTTGCTCAAAATCATCGCCACTATCAAAGATAATGTTACCATTGCTGTCTCGAATAGAGAAGGAACGGCTCCCATAGGAAAATAATTGGTCGAAATCTCCATCCCCATCAAGATCACCATCAATGGTGGAAACTTCTAGGTTACCTAATACTTCAGGTAATTGTAATTCTGCTGCATTAGGAAAGGCAGTAGGATCTAATTCGATATCGATTACATCAGCAACTTCATCACGGGAATCTCCTTCGTTGGCGGTGACAATAAAGGTTTCGCCGTCTACCTCATAACTGACAATACTATCGGGTTGGAATAAACCAAATACAGGTTGATTCTCAATATTGATACCACCGTCTTCATCACTGGGATCTAAACCGTTATCAAGATCGAAATCAATGATACCTAAAACTGTCTGAGTCGGATCAGGATTGAAGGGAACCGAACCATCACTCTGTATCTCTTCATCAAGTAACCCAAAGTCATTATCATTAATTACTGCTAATGAACCATTGTCTAACAGTGCTAAACCTTCGGGTTTATCTCCTGCGGTGTAACCAATGGAAGGGAGGTTTAAGATCTGAGTTTTGTTAACAGGCTGTATACCCATCGCTGCCAAGTCATCAGGAGTCATGCTTTCTAAAGCCGTATCCGATCCTGTGGCGGTAGATAAATCTGTACCAATAATATTAGTAGCGCCAGTTAAATTTACTTCAAAGATAAACTTCTCGGAATCAGCATCAGTTCCTGAATCTCTCTCAATAACATTAAACTTACCATCACCGATATATACCGCATCGCCGATCTTATCGACCCCTGGAGAACCCTCAAGGAAATAAACATATTCTCCCACTGCTGATCCCGTAGCAGGGTCTACTTCTAAAATTCGCAGTACTTGAGAATTACGGGAATTAAAATCGCTGCTCTCATCGGCGGCTTTGGCTTCTGAGTTACTAACATCAGGGTTATCAATGGGACTTTGGATAAAAGCATAAAGATTACCGTTATCAGTATTCAACGCCATCCCTTCAAAACCACGATTAGCTCGACGTTGAGCGTAAATTTCTGGTAAGGTTTCCTTGCCAAAAGTACCTTCTGACTCTCCCACCGATGCTGCTGTACCTTGAGGAATAAAGCGATCTATTAGTACTCCGTCAGCATCGAAATGATAGATCGCAGGACGATATTCATCCGATAACCAAAAAGTACCGTCTGGGGCAACCAAAACCGACTCCATGTCTGCCCCCAGAGGATCGTTTAAGAGTGAATTACCAAATAGATCTACAGGTGATTCGTCGGTATAGGCTGCACCTGCTTCCCCAGCCTGGAGGTTGGGTAAACCAGTGATTGGTGTCTGTCCATCTTCTCTGGTTAAAGATATTTCTTCAGTAATCGCAAACTCACCAGATTCCTCGTCGAGAGTAAAGCGGACTAGTTTTGCTTGATAGTCTGGTAGGGGAAAGGGTCTTTCTTTAACACCATCATCATCTACATCTGTTGGCTCACCATTGGGCCCACGGTCAGGAGTAGCGATAAACTTTAACTTATCATCCTCAGTTGTTCCTTCATAAAACAAGCCCGATAAACCACCGAGTAATATTTCTTGTCCTGCGGGGGTTGTCCCTAATACCTCCCCAGATAAATCCCAGGCATAGTTAGTGACTCGTGGTAAACCGCGACTAAAATCAGTCGCTCCTAAAGGTTGCAGTTCGGTAATTTCGCTTGCTTCTAAATCAACTACAGCGATCGCATTATTTTCTTGCAATGCCACAAACGCCGTGTTACTATCACCGCTAACAGCAATAAATTCTGGTTCCACATCTTCGGAAACGGAAACATCTGGGAAAATTCTAATCCCCCGACTCCGCAATGCCTCTTCTTGCCCGTCAAAACTTGTAAAATCGGCAGTAGTTACAGTGGCGTTGTCTACCCCACCTGCTAGGTCGATAATGCTAACCGAACCTGGGGGGTTAATATCTGGATCATCTTCATCAGCTTCTCCTTCATTAGCTACTAATACTTTAGTGCCATCAGGAGTAAAGATTAATTGATCTGGCAAAGCACCCACAGTAACTTGATTCAGGAGATTGCCATCACTGTCAAAAAATACTACTGAACCTGGATCAGTAGCAGGGTCACTCTCAATTGCTGCGGCTAAGATACCATTGCTGACAGCCACACTGTTAACCCCATCACCAAAGGTCGTAATATCAATCTCAAACGCGAGGGTGGGATTGCTAGGGTCACTAAGATCTAGGACATCGATAGTATCATTGGCACCATTGGTAACAAAGAGACGTTGTGCTGCTGCGTCGAATGCGGGAATTTCAGCCGCGCCATCATCGAAAATCCCCGTATCGAACAGGCTAATGGGAGTTAATTCAATAGAATTATTCATGTAAATTGGAGATGGAAACCTTAATAATTAATGTGATTTTGTGACTTGTTTTGTATCTAAAGTCCTGGTTTTAAATAGACACAAAAAATTCCAGTGAACTCAATATGAGATGCATCTTACTCTATAGAGCTACTGTAAACTTATTTACTATTGACTTTTAGACTGACATTAACTAATATGTCGCCGATACATTCTCTCTAAACTTCCTTAAAATAAGGAAAAAATTTAGAACTATAAATAGTCCATCTATTAGCTTCCCAGTATTAAGTAAATTCAAGTTAAATTATTGGTTAAGAATAGGTTATACAGCAAAATATTATTCTTGAATTTGAAATCACTACTATGTTTTTTGTAATTTTATTTTTTAGTTACTTTGCTACTTTCAATCTTTGTAATTATTACTTCTATTTGACAAGCTTTACAATTATTAATAAAACTAAAAATACATTTAAAATTATTTCTAGTTAGTTTGTAATAAAAAGTAGACTAACAATAGTCAATTAGATACTAATATTTTTTTCTTAATAAAAAATTTCAATATCTTTAAGTTCTTGATTACCATTTCTTAATGTGAGCATGAAATTCTATACTTTTGGGAAGAGAAAGATAAGGAACTTTAGCATATTCTTTAGACGTATTTCTCAAATTTCAAGTTCAAGATTTTATTTCACATCAGAACAACTACACCATGACAAATCAATTAGCTGGTTTTGCTTCATTACCAGCAGATACTTTTGCTGAAGGACCTCCCGCAGGAGGAGATGACGGCGAAGGGAATCCTATCGATGCCAATGGAAGAACTGGGCCTTTTGATGGACAAACTGTTCAAGGATTTAGCGGAGTACAATTTGCCCCTGATAACACAGGAGCATTTTGGTTTTTATCAGACAATGGCTTTGGCTCACAAGAAAACAGTGCCGACTACTTATTACGCATCTATCAAGTAGATCCCAATTTTACAGGGTCAGAAAACGGAGACGGCTTGATCGAAATACAGGATTTCATACAGTTAGCCGACCCCGGCAATTTAATTCCTTTTAATATTATTAACGAAGAAACCGAAGAGCGACTACTCACTGGCGGAGACTTTGATGTAGAGTCTTTTGTCATAGATGACAATGGCGATATATGGGTCGGAGAGGAATTCGGTCCTTTTGTCTTGCACTTCGACTCTGAAGGGAAGCTTTTAGAAGCGCCAATTCCCACTCCTAACATTACTGACTTTAGTACTCTTAATGGTCAAGACCCCCTAGTTATCGGACACCGTGGTGCTAGTGGCATATTACCAGAGCATACTTTAGAAGCATATCGTGTGGCGATCGCTCAAGGGGCGGATTTTATTGAACCAGACTTGGTAATTACTAAAGATGGAGTTTTAATTGCCCGTCACGAGCCAATTCTCGACGACACTACTAACGTGGCGGAAGTCTTTGGGGAAGACCGTATGTCCACTAAAATCTTAGACGGAGAGGAAGTTACGGCTTATTTTGCTGAAGATTTCACTTTAGAAGAAATCAAGCAATTGCGGGCAGTACAATCTAGAGATTTCCGTTCTCCAGAATTCAACGGTGCGTTTGAGATTCCTACTCTCCAAGAAGTTATCGAACTAGTTCAAGAGACGGAAGCCGAAACGGGAGTACAAGTAGGGATTTATCCTGAGACTAAACATCCTACCTTCTTTGACCAGCAAGGTTTGTCTTTAGAAGAACCTTTGGTAAAAACTCTGAAAGATACTGGTTTTACAGACCCCAACCGCATCTTTATCCAATCCTTTGAATTCCAAAATCTGATCGAACTTCAGGAGATGATGGATGCTGAAGGCTTAGGTGATATTCCTCTGGTTCAACTTTACGGTGACACCACCGCAAGTGCCAGTCCCGATGATAGTTTTTCGGTTCCTTTTGATATTCGTTTCAATCTTGAGCAGGATAACGACCTGGCGGCAATATACGGTCAAGATTTTGTCGATGCCGTGGAAAACGGATTATCCGAAAACACGACCTATCGCGATCTTGATAGTGCCGAAATGTTGCAAATTCTCAATGACAAATATGCCGAAGGTGCTGGTCCCTGGAAAAACAACGTTTTGCTAAGGGAAGATCTTAAGGAACCTGTTGATGGTGACGGTGATGGTGAGGCAGAGATTACTACCCAGCTAACAGGTGAAATAACTTCTTTTGTTGATGATGCTCATGCTGCTGGATTACAGGTACATCCCTATACCCATCGTAATGAAGAACAGTTTTTAACTCTGGATGCTGAAGGAAATCCACAAACCCCAGAATCAGAAATCGAACAGTACATCGAACTAGGTTTTGATGGCTTCTTTACTGACTTTCCAGCTACTGGAGTTGCAGTAGTTGATGCTCTGACTAATGGATTTGTACTATCTCCCGAAAATCCCAACCTGGGCGATGCTTTGCCAAATCTAGCTTCATCTCGTGGTTTTGAAGGGATGGCGTTTAGTCCTGACCGTTCCACCCTCTATCCTCTTCTAGAAGGAACAGTAGATGGCGACCCAGAAAATGCTCTCCGTATCTATGAATTTGATGTTGAATCCAGTTCCTTTAATGGTTTGGTTGGTTTCTATCCCACTACCGACGGGAATCCCATTGGGGACTTTACGCCGATCAACGATACCGAGTTTTTAGTAATTGAGCGTGATGGTGAAGAGGGTGAGGTAGCAGAGTTTAAAAAGATCTTCAAAATCGATATTTCGGAGATTGATGAAGATGGCTTTGTGGAAAAAACTGAAGTAGTTGACCTGCTGAATATCGCAGACCCAAATGATCTTAATGGTGACGGCGAAACTACCTACGATATGCCCTTCGTCACCATCGAAGATGTCGTTGTCATTGATGAAGATACCATCCTAGTTGCCAATGACAATAATTATCCTTTCTCCATGGGAAGAGAAGCGGATATCGATAACAACGAAGTAGTTTTGATTGATTTAGAACAACCTCTGGATCTCGATCCCAGTCTTGGAGGTACAGCATTAACACCAGAAATTGGAGCAGAAACAATGGATAGTCTTTTTACAGTCGAATCGGGAACTACTAGTGTATTTCTTGATTTACCTTTACTAGAATCAGCAGCAGGATTAATCCTCACAGGTGCGGATAGCTCAGGTGAACCTTTCTCTGAGGACTTTCAAGTTGGTTTCCCCATCACAGAAGATACAGATTTTACCTTTGAAATACCTTTTGCCCCAGTGGAAGGTGCGATCAAACATTCTGGTTCTGTTACTTTTGGTTTAGGTGAGGGAGAAGTAACTCTGGGGGACTTTTCCATTGGCTTCGACGTTGCCAGAGTTTCAGAAACTGCTAGTGGCTTTTTTGTCGCTGACACCTTAGATGATGGTCTAGGATTAGAAGTCTTATTTGATGTTGGTGTACCAGGAGAAGTATCTGCTACCTCTGAAGAGCTAACTGTTGCCGAGGCAGACTTACTATTAGCTCCAGAATTTGCCGATGCTCTATTTCTACCCGATTTAGCTGGTGCCGATGTTGGCGATACTCTCATTGATGCAGCAGCAATTCCTGTGGAGGTAGAACCCGAACCTGCTAAAGCCAAAAATGTGATCATCATGATTGGTGATGGCATGGGTTGGGATATTGCTCGTGCAGCCGCAATTCAGCAACAAATTAACGAAGGTCACTCAGGAAATACCCTCTCTGACTTCTACACAGAAGGCACAGGAGAAGGTTTAGCTTTCCAAAATCTTGACAGTTATGCGATCGCAACTACCGGCGGAACTTATATCGATGGTAGTAAGAGTAACTCAGCACTGAAAGGTGATACTCTTGACCGTGAGACTGGGGTTTCAGTTGTTCGGGAGGGATTTGAGCTAGAAAATCTTCCTGGTGAAGATGCCAACGGTGAATTTGATCCTGCTCAAGTAATTGGATTTTTTCCTGAATTAAGAGAAGGTAGCGAAGCTCCAATTCTGGGAGAATTCGATCCTAATTTTGATGAACGTCCTTTATTCGCTGAAAATGAAGAAGGGGAATTAGTTCAAGTAGGAGGATTTTTAAATGCTTACGACCCGACTAAAGGTCGTCCTTTACCTTGGTTAGAAGATGCTGACCCTGATTTTGTCAAGAACCTCTTTCCTGATTCGGCTAACACTGCATCTACTCTTTATTCTGGGGTTAAAACTTACAATGCGGCGATTGGGGTTGATATCTATGAAGAAGATATTGAAACTATCGGTGAAGCTGCGAGAGAAGAAGGGAAATCCTTTGGTGTGGTTAGTTCCGTACCTTTCAGCCATGCCACTCCTGGTTCGGCGGTTGGTCATGTTAGTCACCGTAACAAATTAACGGAAACTGAACGGGTAGAGAATTTTGAGATTGCCTTGGATGAAAATGGCGTACCACTTCACGAAGAACATGGAGATGGTAGTCACGAAGGAGAACCAGTCTTTGAACTAGATGCCGAAGGCAACCCCATCCCCATCGAAGATGACAACATTCTCTATCAAATTCTCAATGAAACTCAACCTGATGTCATCCTCGGTGGAGGACATCCTGATGGACGGGGAGACGAACGCTATTTAGATTCAGAAACCCTAGAGCAACTCCGTAATGGGGAAACGGTTTACACCTTTACCGAACGGGGAGAGAATGCCGCTGAAGTTTTAGCCGAAACCGCTGCGGACATTGATGTTAATGAAGGGGAAAAACTGTTTGGAGTTTATGGTGCCAGAGGACAAGGTGGTAATTTACCCTGGAGTACAGCAAATGGTGACTACAGCAATACTGGTTTCAACAGTCGTCTGGATGCAGAACGTCCTTTAGAAGAGGGAGAAACCGTAGAAGAGTTTATTGCTTCGGAGATTGACGCTAACCCCACTTTAGCTGATTTAACTACTGCGGCTTTAGATGTTCTGGGTGATGACGAAGATGGTTTCTGGGTATCTATCGAAGGTGGTGATATTGATTGGGCTGCTCATGATAATAATCTGGACAACATGATCGGTGCTACTCTTGATTTTGCTGACTCAGTAGAAGTAGTTCAAGATTGGATCGAAGAAAACGGCGGTTACGAAGAAAACCTGTTGGTAGTCACTGCCGATCACGATCACTACTTGACTCTTAATGAAGACTTCCCCGAATTACTCCGCGAATTTGGCGCAGAAGCTCTAACCACAGGGGTGGATGAAAATGGTGATGCTCTGATTACTGCTGTTGATAGTGATGGTGCTCCTCTGGTGGATGAAGATGGGGTTCCTTTTGTGGAGAAAGTTGACAATCTTGACCCAACAGCCTCGGGACATTTCTGGGGTAGCGACCCTGATGTTAAAGTGGGTTGGTCTCACCACACCCAGATTCCTGTACCGGTCTACTATCAAGGCGCAGGTAGTGAATATCTAGACAATTCTGTAGGGGAAGGCTTTGAACAGTATGGCTTTGAAGTTCCTGGTGTTGATGGATTAATTGACCAGACTCATATTGCTGAAGCGCAGTTTAATGCTTTTGGTCTTTAATCAAGGTTGCTGAGAATAGGTGCGATCGCTAGATTAATCCGCATTCGATATAAGTAGGTGGGTTAAATGGATTAGAAAAAGCGATCGCCCTTCTTTTTTTGCTTGGCGATCGCTTTTTTAGTATTGTTTCTTGTTTTTGAGAGTATTGCTCAAGAAATAGCCTAAACTGTTTTAGCCAATACCTCTTCAACTAAAGTATTAAGACTGACATTTTGTTTTTTTGCTTTTATGCTTAACTTTCGGTGTAATTCTGGTGTTATACGTAAATTAAACTGACCTGAGAATACTTTATCTGGCTCTTTCCCTTCTTGTTTACAATCCTCTAAGTATTCTTCAATTACTGCCTCAAATGATTGTTTTAATTCCGATACTGATTTTCCATCAAACGAGATTACATCCCTTGTATTAATTACTCTACCGAAGAATATTTGATCTTCATCATCATATTCAATCGTCGCTTCATAGCCCTTGTATTTCATCTTTCTTTTTCTGCCCTTTCGATAAATGTTCTGACATCTTTTACCTGATATCGCTTTAATTCTTTTTGAGGATGTGGAGAATGTATGTTTAGTGATACTCCATTCATACTAAAACGAACTCTCGAACCACTTCCTTGAGTTACTTTTCCTCCCATAGCCTCAATTAAAGACACTACTTCATCCCAGACTATATTCTTTCTAATCGGCGTAGTAAAGACAGCTTCATAGGTTTTACGTTGCTTCTTGTTCATTTTATTACAGTACCAACTATTAGTACTGCAATTAAAGGTGTGATATCCTGCTTTCAAAATTAATACGAAATCCGCTTAGCAAAGGTAGTGCTTACTTTACTTTGACCTCTTTGCCTTGATCACTAAAATATGAGATTTGAGAAAAATATTAGTTGGCATAAAAAACTTGATCAAGATATTGTTCAAAAGTGAAGTCAAGATATTGCAACAAAAGTTTACATTGCGTTAAATTAAAGAAAGATAGATCAACTCAAAATACTTAAAATAAAAAAATATTTCCATGACCTTTACTAGTGAGCAACCCGCTTACTTCAACATCTTTGCTGCTGTCCCTCAAGCGGTAAAGGCGATCAGTGGTTTATCGGTT
>CBDUCX010000070.1:0-19441 GCA_965365755.1 uncultured Pleurocapsa sp. | reverse complement strand
CTCCTTGTCTCCTTGTCTCCTTGTCTCCTTGTCTCCTTGTCTCCTTGTCTCCTTGCCTCCTTGCCTCCTTGCCTCCTTGCCTCCTTGTCTTCTTGTCTCCTTGTCTCCTTGCCTCCTTGTCTTCCTTGTCTCCTTGTCTTCCTTGTCTCCTTGTCTCCTTGCCTCCTTGCCTCCTTGTCTTCCTTGTCTTCCTTGTCTCCTTGTCTCCTTGCCTCCTTGTCTCCTTGTCTCCTTGTCTTCCTTGTCTTCCTTGCCTTCCTTGCCTCCTTGTCTTCCTTATCCTCTCTCAATCCATCAATTCAAAATAGACAGACTACTATCTTCCTTCACAAGTTTCTCAAACTATTGATCTCTAATGAGTATGTAAGCAAGAAATGAACCTTAATTCTAGTTGGTCAGTAATTTTGGTTTAGGGGGAAGAAGGTAATGTTGCGTCAAATACTACACGATCTTGAATGGGGAATTACTTTTGCAATTGTAACCATAATTTTGTATTTGGTTATTGCTCTTATTTATATCCCACCCGTAATTGCTGACATTACTGAGATCGATATGGCACCAGGACAAAAATATTGTCGTTCGGAACAAATCTTAACCGATGAAACAGGGCAAAAATGGGAAGTAATGTTTTTTACTCAGGCCAATTCTCCTCAAGTTGCATCTTTGAATCTTCGATTATCTGGACTATCCAGTTCTGTATATATCCAGTCTCAAGCACCTCTGATAATTGATGCTGAAGCTGATCAATCTAACAATATCGGTGACTCCTCTGGGTTGCCAAGCCAACCGCTACACTATGAAGTGTCAGATATATTTCAAGCGGAATCCCCTCTACCCAGCATCGGACAATACGATTTGAAAGATATTTTCTCTCAGCTACCGACAACTGATCTAGTACTGAAGATCCCTCTAGAAAATGGCCAATCAACTCGCCTGCAAATACCTCAAGCGGTAGTTGAAGAATGGCAATCAGTAGCTTCTAGAAACTCTGATCAATCTCCTAAAATTCCCTCTAGCATTGAATTATTTTGTTAGCTGAAATTTACCCGCTACTAACTACTAACCACAGAAATAGATATTGTTTAGTTTTATTATAAACCTACTACAATAAGTTATATAATTAAAGTAGGCAAAAGAAAAGGTCTTGCTTGGCTAGTACAACAATTAGTAGATAATTATCAACAAAAAATCGGTTGTCGGGGACAGACATCTGCTTCTGACCAATACCTTTATCATTCTGCCAAGAATTTCTACTAATAAATAAAATTTGAATCGTTTCGGAGTTCCCTAGCCTCTAAATAACAAATCCTGGTAAACCAAGATCTTAAAGTATGCTTGTCATACTAAATAATCGATTGATTTGAGGAATTAGTTGGGCATCGGAACTAAATCCGTTAGGAGGATATCAATGGATACTAACTTAACCAATGTAAATTTTCTAACTCATAATAATGTTGGCGACTACAATCCTCAGATTGATGAGCAAAATATAGTCTGGACTAGCTACGATGGGAACGATGATGAGATCTATTTTTACGATCACGACCAAGGTACTATAACTCAGTTAACTGATAATGATACCTACGAAAATAATGCCCAAATTTCAGGCAATAATGTGGTTTGGTCTGCCCACGACGGCAATGATAACGAAATCTATTTCTACAATGGTTTAGAAACCATTCAGCTAACTGATAATAATGTAAACGATGGATCTCCTGAAATTTCAGGCAATAATGTAGCCTGGTTAAGCTACACAGATGAGTCTTACTATCGCTACCCCAATGAAACTGAAATCTATCTGTATAATGGTCTGTCAACAGTTCAGTTAACTGACAGTGATACCTATATCGGTGAATTTAGTATTTCAGGAGATAATGTTGTTTGGTCTGAATACGATGGTAAAGACTCGGAAATCTATTTTTATGATGGTAGTACTGTTAATCAAATAACCACCAATAGCGCTAGTGATTACAACCCGCAAATTTCTGGTAGTAATATTGTCTGGTCGGCTTCTGGAGAAAGTGATAGTGAAATTTATTTTTACGATGGCAGCGAAATAACTCAACTTACTGACAACGACACCTATGATAGTAATCCTGAAATTTCAGGTAACAATGTAGTTTGGTCGTCAAATGATGGTAACGATGACGAAATCTATCTCTATAACGGCAGAGAAACCATTCAGGTAACTAATAATGATCGTGGCGATTATAGCCCTCGAATTTCAGGTAACAATCTAGTCTGGTCGGCATACGATGGCAACGACGATGAAATTTATTTTTTCAATGGCACTGAAACCATTCAGCTAACCAACAATAATACTAGTGATTATAATCCTCAAATTTTTGGGGATAGTATAGTCTGGTCTGGTTATGACGGCAATGATAACGAAATTTACTTAAATTACCGTCCTAATCTTATTCCTGGAGAAATTAACGGTTACAAATGGCATGATCTAAATGAAAATGGTCTATTTGATAGTTCCGAATCTGGTATTGAAGGCTGGACTATTTATCTTGATAGTAATCAAAATGGTCAGTTAGACGAGGTGGAAACCTCAACTGTAACTAATGGGGATGGTTTTTACTCTTTCATTGACTTAGGATTCGGTGCTTATACCGTTGCCGAACAAAATGAACCAAGATGGAATCAAACCTATCCTGTTGCAGTTGAATACGAATGGCAAGATAGTAAACAATCAAACAGTATTACATTCGACTGGGTAGATATTTCTGCTGTGGGAACAGAATTAGACTTTGGTGACGATGAATCGGCAAGTGTTACTTTACCCTTTAGTTTTGCTTTCTATGGTGAAGCCCACGACACAGTTAATATTTCTGCCAATGGCTATCTCACTTTTGATGATAATGGTACAGAATACAACAACAATGGAATTACAGAGTCCTATAATCTTAGTAACTTTATTGCACCCTTCTGGGATGATTTAAATCCTGGTCATAACGGTACAGTTTATCATCATTATGACCCATTAGGCGATCGCTTGATCGTCCAATATCAAGATGTCGCACGCTATGAAGTTGAAGGTTCTCTAACTTTCCAAACCATTTTGAACTCCGATGGCAGCATTGTTTATCAATACAATGATCTTAATGGTAGGGTTGATAGCGCCACTGTGGGTTTAGAAAATGCTGATGGTTCGAGGGGATTGCAAATTGTCTACAACGATAAAAATTATGACAGTCCTTACCTTGAATCTGGTTTAGCGATCAATTTTACTCCTGTCCTTAGTTCTGATAATGTCAACAGCCATGAAGTATTTGTTGATACTGGAGAAACTATCTCTGAGATAAACTTTGGCAATAGTTTACCAGAACTTAAAATAGAAGAAAATATCAGGATTGAAGCCGAAGATTATCAAGGTAATTACGACCAATATTACGACAACGATTACGAAAACCAAGGTGGCGGATATCGTAACGATGAAGTAGATATTGAACCCACAAGGGACATTGGTGGGGGCTTTAATGTTGGCTGGATTGAATCTGGTGAATGGTTAACCTACCGCGTTGATATTCCCGATGAAGACAACTATCAAGTTGTGGGTCGAGTTGCTTCCGAGGTTGATGCTGATCATAGTATAAGTGTCTCCATTAACGGAGAAAGTACTACTCTTAACTTTGGTAGTACTGGTGATTGGCAGTCCTTTGAAGATGTAGTTGGCGATGAACTCCTTTATCTAACTCCTGGCACTTATGAACTCCGTTTGGATATGGGCAGTAGTTATTTCAATATTAATTATCTTGATTTGGTTGCCGAACAAAACTTAGATGATTCAATTATTGCCAGTTCTGATGCTGATTTCTAGTTTGTAAAGTTTACTCTAAAAACTATAATTGGGGTAGGCAATTGTTTGTCCTTTTTCTATAGACCGTTCATCTTCATCTTCATAAACAACTAAAAAAGCGATTACGCGACCCGTAGCCTTCGGATCGCGTTTCTAAAACCATGCATTATAAAAATAGGAAAGATAATTGATAACAGCACGACAAGCGGTAAAAGCATGTATTTTGGCTCAATATTTAACCAGGGGATTATTACCAGTAATAGTGTTTCGCTACTACAGGGCAAGAAAATTTGTTTATATTGAGGCAGGATATGAAGAAAAAATTAGAATAAAAGTATTTGAAGATGGAGAATTTATTTATGTCCGTTAAACGTTATGAAGAGATGACCACAGAGGAGTTGCATCAAATAGTAATAGACGAGCCTGATAATGAAGAAGTTTTTGAAGTATATTCCTCAAGACTTGACTGGAAAAAACCGCCAAAGTTCAATTCTCTCGAAGAAGAAGAAGAATTTATCAAGAATTTAGTTACCGAATAGACTGTTAGCTAAGACACAAACAGAAAAGCGATATTTAAATGTTACACAACTGTAGCACTTTTTCATTATTTACTAGATACATTATTTTTGCGTTTTTCAATTTCTGCAATGGGTAATAGTAAAGTTTCTTCAATTTCTCGGCGCACTTCTGGGCGAATATAACAATCTTGATGCTGATCATAGTATAAGTGTCTCCATTAACGGAGAAAGTACTACTCTTAACTTTGGTAGTACTGGTGATTGGCAGTCCTTTGAAGATGTAGTTGGCGATGAACTCCTTTATCTAACTCCTGGCACTTATGAACTCCGTTTGGATATGGGCAGTAGTTATTTCAATATTAATTATCTTGATTTGGTTGCCGAACAAAATGAGGAGTTATTTGTTGCCGATTCTGGTACTGATTTTTAACTTGTAGACTTTACTCTGAAAACTACAATTAAAACTACAATTAGGGTGGGCAATTGTCTACCCTTTTTTTAAAATTTAAAAGTATTACTAAATCCAGAAACTAAGTTAACAATAAACAAAGTTTTATGAATAATTATGAGCCGAGTCAAGGGACCTCTGTGGCTGTAGCGATAATTCACCAGGAGGGAAAGTATCTTATGCAGTTACGTGATGATATTCCCAATATTGCTTATCCAGGGGTCTGGGGTTTTTTTGGCGGTCACATTGAACCAGGAGAAGAACCAGCAGCAGCTCTTAAGAGGGAACTAATTGAAGAGATTAACTACTCGGTTGAGCAATTAACAATATTTCGTTGCGATCGCCCTGGTAAATATATCCGTCACCTATATTCCTGTCCTTTAACCGTGCCTGTAGAAGAACTAGAACTTAAGGAGGGTTGGGATCTTAAATTATTAACACCGGCAGAAATTAAACGAGGATTTGCTTATTCCCATAAAGCGATCGCCGATAAACCGTTGGGTGAGATTCACCGTAAAATCATGCTGGATTTTATCACTTCAAAAGCGAAAGTTTGAGTGCGTTTGGCTACAAACTCAAGTCAAAAACAACGGCAAAATGTTATACATAATAATATTAGTAATGTTTAGGAAACGGGCTTCGATATTATGGAACAAAATCTCAGCAAGTCAAAACTTAAAATATATTAAAATATATTAAAATATATTTATATTTATTCCAGAACTTTTAATCGCTGATTAATACTTTGTTCAGCATATTTTTCTTTAATACTTGACATACTTGCAAAATAATAGGGACAAATTACCTTAAGGTCGATTCCAAAAAGCGCCTTCTAACCTCCGAGTTGCAGCATCCATTGTTAGCAGTTCAACTGTAAATAATACTCAATACCTATTCTCATGACCTATTCCTCCAAACGTTTTGGTACATTTCTCAAGTCAGTTAACTTCAAAAATTGCCCTTCAGGAACTGTAAAGCTAGTTACCGCTCTAGCAGCAACTTCTTTACTAATATCCCAAAGTAGTTCCCCCGTAACAGCGGCATTAGAAGACAGTCCCAAAACCCTAGTTGACGAGGTATGGCAAATTGTTCATAGCGAATTTGTTGATCGCGGATTTAATCATACTGATTGGCAGGTGAAGCGGCAGGAATTACTCCAGCAAAAATATCCAAATCAGAAGTCAGCCTATAAAGCCATCCGTGAGTCTCTAGAAAGCTTGGGCGACCCCTATACGAGATTTCTTGATCCAGGAGAATATGCGGATTTAACCAGCCAAACTTCAGGGGAACTGTCAGGAATTGGCATTCAACTGGGAATCGACCAAAAAACCAGTAAATTAACAGTCATAGAACCAATACCCAACTCTCCAGCCATCGAAGCGGGATTACTCGCAGGAGATCATATTGTGCGTATTGACGGTAAGCCTACTCAGTCAATGACTTTAGAGCAAGCTTCGGCACAAATCAAAGGAGAAGTCGGCACAGAAGTCAAATTGACAATTTCCCGCCCAGCCCAGCCGAATTTTGAAGTTGCGATCGCCAGAGCACAGATTGAACTTCCTTCTGTTAGCTACACCCTAAATCAGGAGCAAGATTCTAGGGTAGGCTACATCAAGCTGGACGAATTTAGCTCCCATGCAGCAGAGCAGATGCAGAAAGCAATCAAAGAATTGAGTAGAAAACAAGCTTCTGGCTTTATTTTAGACCTGCGGGGTAATCCAGGAGGACTACTGTTTTCTAGCGTGGAAATTGCACGGATGTGGATGACTAATGGGGAGATCGTTCATACCATTGATCGCAAAGGTGGTAACGAAAAATTTTCTGCCAATGGGAAGGCATTAACTGACTTGCCCTTAGTAGTTTTGGTAGACGGTTATTCTGCTAGTGCTAGTGAAATTTTAGCAGGAGCTTTGAAAGAAAATCAGCGAGCTAAAGTGGTTGGCAGCCAAACTTACGGCAAAGGCACCGTACAGTCAGTTCATCCCCTTTCCGATGGCTCTGGGTTAGCGGTTACTATTGCCCGTTATTATCCTCCTAGCGGTCTTGACATTAATAAAAAGGGTATTGCCCCTGATATCAAGGTTGACCTCAGTCGGGAAGATCAAACAAATCTTAGCATTAATCCTGAGTTAGTCGGCACTAATGCCGATCCTCAGTATGCCAGAGCAGTTTCCATTCTTAAAAACGAGTCTATTCGGGTTAATAAAGTTACTCCCCAGCCTTTGACTAATAATCGACGCTCCCCCCGCAGAGCTAATGTCAACTAGAGCCAAGGCAAGGAATCGCTGATTTAAGGTGTTACACGGACAATAATACTGTTCATATTTGGGTTAGCGATCGCATCTGGTAAAATTAGCTTGGGCGATCGCTTTTTAGATGAAGCTAAAATTAACCTTCATATAATCTAGAATCATAGATATACTCTTGTATTTTGATAATACTTACTAGACGAAAGTTGGGATGCATCGGGTTTAGTAGGTAGTTACGACCTTCGCTATTAGGAGTTACAGACGAGGGGACAGATAAAGCTATGGTGGACTGTTGCTGTAGCCACTGATCGCCAATTTTAGACAGTTGTATCGGGGCAGGATAACTCCACCAGCGATTAGGTAAATTAGCTGCATTTATGGTATCTATCTCTAGGTTATCTGGTAACTCGATAGTGGCAATTGAACGATTTTTGGGTACAAGATTAAAAGGAGTATGAACTAAAGTTTCTAAGGTTGCCAAAGCGGTCGAATCGGCAGTGTAAACGACAGGCATTCCTTTAGAATTCCAACGTCCTCCAACTCTACTTGCACCTACTCCAGATAAATCTTGGATATACTTTGTTTTAGCAATACGATACAAAAACACGGATTAAGCAAAGACTCCATGTTCAATACGAATCAGCTCGTCTAAGATTATTTCGATACCGCTAGAGTTATCCAAATACTCCATAGGGATAGTATCTCCCAAAGCACGGTTAGGTTGTTTTAACCATTTAACTGCTATCTGCTCATCCTCAAAAACATCGACAGCTTTGGCATAAACTTTAGCTAATTGAACAAGTCGATCAGATAACTCAGCAGAAAGTTCTTGATCTGGTTGATATCGTTGCAGTGTACGCTCAGAAACATGAAGATACTTAGTCAATTCGCTGATAGATAAATCCAATACATCGGCGATCAAATCTACTGCTTCCCTGGTTAAACCCTGGCGAGTTATCTCCATCAGATCTTGTAAAGATGCAACGGGAAGGTCTAAATTCAAAGTTTTGCCAACAGTTTGATAAACCATCAATCGATCCTGCAATGCCTACAATTTTTATTGTACGTCATTTGTCGTTTTTTCTTCGACGTTTGACACACAATTCAAAAAATAAATAAAATAATAGTAATATCGAATCTTGTTTGGGATGATCAATTTGTATACAAATTGAATTAAAAGCTTACATAAATTATATTTATACATATAATAATGAAGAGTTATTAGAGTGTTCGATTCTGCATGCAACTATATCTAAAATTAAATTAAAGTTAATTGGTAATTTTAGGCACGATGACTGCCTAATAGTTTGAGTAAAACAGAGGAAACAGTTGAGGAAGGATTGCCATAGTGATTCAAAACCTAGAACAACACTACGAGGTCTTGGGCTTAGAACCAGGAGCATCTTTAGAAGAAGTTAATCAAGCATACAAAGACTTGGTGTTTATCTGGCATCCTGACCGTGTTCCGCAAGAAAATGAACGACTGATTCAAAAATCTGTCGCCAAGCTACAGCAAATTAATGAGGCGCGAGACTCTTTACGCTCGTACCACCGCAAATATAAACCAGCAAAAGGGAAAAATCAGACTAAACCCCAATCTAAAACCAAAAGCTACTCTAACACATCAACTCACAGCGATCGCCGTTCCTCTGGGGAAAGTAATCGCCAAGACAGTCCCTCGTCCAGATATGATCGAGGTTCCCAAAACCGCTACTCCAGTAATCGTTCTCCTTACACTGATACTAGAAATCATCAGAAAAGCTATTCTCGACCCCATGAGCAACAGGGGAAAAGTTACGAAAGTTATGAGCAAAGACGTCATTGGAACTATCGAGACTACTATTCAGCATCCAACAATGGAGTAAATTACAGTTCCAGCAAAGATGGTTATAGAGATTTTCATGAATCTAGCAAAAGCTATGGCTCAAGTCATCAGGCAGAAAAAAACTATAAAAGACCATACTATAAAGATCTTAGAGGGGCGGATCTAAGCGGATCTAACTTTAAAGAACGAGACTTGTCTAGTAGGGATTTAACCCAGGCTAATTTAGCTTACGCCGACTTAAGCGATGCTTTCCTGCACAAAATTATCTTAGAAGAAGCAAACCTTCAAGGTGCTAACTTAAAGGGTGCTAATCTGCTTAAGGCGAATCTCCGTAAAGCTAACCTGAGAGATGCGAATCTAATCGGCGCAGATTTGAGCGGTTCAGATCTTAGTGGTGCAGATTTAAGTGGGGCAAAAGTCGGCTTTAACAACAAAATTATGGTTAAAATAACCGCCGTTAAACTTACGGGCGCAACCTTACCCGATGGCTCAATTCATCCCTAAACTGCATCTAGTTTGAAACCAGTAGTTTTTAAGATACCTGATTTTTTTGAAAATAACAGCATTTTTTACTGATACCCAGGTTCTAATAATGCTATCTTGCTTACAGTTAATCGTAGTTTAAGATTGGCAAGATATTTATATTTAGGCTTTTTTGAGGTAATTCATGACGAAATATGATGTATACGCTCTGGGTAACGCTCTACTAGATATTGAGTTTGAGGTATCACCAGAAGTATTACAAAACTTGGGGATTGATAAAGGAGTAATGACTCTGCTAGATCAAGACAGCCAGGATAAAATTGTGAGTCATTTGGCGAACTATGAACAAAAACGCTCCTGTGGAGGATCGGCAGCTAATACTTTAATTGCTATTAGTCAGTTTGGCGGCAAAGCTTTTTATTCCTGCAAAGTAGCAGATGATGAACCAGGACAATTTTATACTCAAGATTTGATTGACTGTGGGGTTACTACCAACTTAGAAAGTCATGCTCCTGAATCTGGTGTCACAGGTAAATGTTTGGTGTTTGTCACTCCCGATGCCGATCGCACGATGAATACTTTCCTGGGTATTTCAGGAGAGTTTAGCGAGCAAGAATTAGTTCCAGAAGCGATCGCCAATGCTCAATATACTTATATTGAAGGCTATTTAGTCAGTGGTGAAAACAGTAAACAGGCAGCAATTAAAGCCAGAGAAATTGCCCAGGCTGCGGGTAAAAAGGTCGCATTTACCCTAGCAGATTATAATATGGTGAAATTTTTTAAACCAGGATTACTGGAAATAATTGGTTCGGGAGTTGATTTTCTGTTTGCCAATGAGAGTGAAGCCTTGTTGATGGCAGAAACCGAAGATTTTGGGGTGGCAATTGATCATCTCAAAACCTTAGCCCAAGGATTTGCAGTTACTCGTGGGCCAGCAGGTTCAGTAGTTTTCGATGGAGAACAGCTAATTGAGATTGAGCCATTTCCTGTCAAGGCGATCGATACGGTGGGAGCAGGAGATATGTATGCAGGTGCTTTTCTCTATGCTATTACTAACGGCATGAGCTATGCACAAGCAGGTCGTTTGGCATCTCTGGCTTCAGCAACATTGGTTACTGCTTTGGGAGCGAGAATGAAAACTGAAGAGGTGCAAGGTTTGTTGGATCAGTTAACAGTTCATAGTTAGTCGTTCACGGTAAACAGTCAACAGTCAACTAAGTAGCTGGGTGAAATTAAATATAACCAACAAACAAGATATTTGTTCCCCAGCTTTTCTGACTTTCCTAGCTCTCCCCTACTGATAATGTAAATTCTATTTATATTAATAAGAGTTGTGTCTCAATCTTTTTTATATGGAGTTCCGCGTTAGGATCGAAGTGTTAAGAAATATTTTTGGAATCTTGACTAATTTAAAAAATTAATCTTCCTAATTTAAATCTCTACATTGCTTTTAATTCAGGAGAAGTTTTTATGTCAATGTATCTAAAAGATCTATCCTTTGTTTCACCTAACATGGCTCGTTTTGTAGCTTTGGAATTGCCGTTACAATCGCTGACTAAAAAAGACATAGTTAAATGTCTCAAGGCTTTAGGAGTGAAAAATTCAGAAATTTTGAGCCTTAGATGGAAACAAGAATTATGGAATCAACTACAATTTTTCTCTACCTCCAAAATCTGAGTCGGATATTAACAAACTTCAGGTTTAAAAATGCAAGCTTTGTTAAATAGCTCTTCTCAACGGCTGGCTCAACCCAAGACAGACAAAAGTTACAGTAAGTTATCCATGATAAGTAGACATACTTGTCCTTGCTGTTCATACATATTACTTCGTCATCTACGTTGGGGAGGTATTTATTGGCGTTGTAGTCACTGTTATCAAGAAATGCCAGCTTTCTAACCAATTCTCAAAGTTACGCCAAAAACTTCTGTGACGCCTGCTTTGAGCAAGTTTAACTTACTTTTCAAATATATATTGAGGAAACAAAAAAGATGAATGCTCAAGAAATTTTAAAACGATACGCAGCAGGACAACGAGACTTTAGTCGGGTGAGTCTAGTTCGGGTATGTCTGACTAATGCCAATCTAATTGGAGCGCACTTAACTGGAGCGGAATTAATTGGAGCAAACTTACGAGGTACAAAGCTAACTGAAGCACATTTAAATCAAGCTAAGTTAAATGAATCAAATCTGGCAGATACAGAAATGGTTCAAGCCTGTCTCATTGATGCAGAAATGATTGACTCTGACCTAAGTGGAGCAGATTTGAGAGAAGCAGATTTGCGAGGCGCAGATTTACGAGGGGCTAATCTGGGTGGAGCAGACTTACGGGGGGCAAACTTACAGAATACTAATTTGCAAGGAGCTGACCTACGAGGAGCAGATTTAACAGGAGTTAGCTTCAAAATGACTCAATTGGAGGGAGCTAACTTAAAGGGAGCTTATTTTAATGAGTCAGAACTTCAAGCAGTAGAAATCAATAAATCTCTCTGACTCACTAACGTGGGGGAGAGTCGCCCCATCAAAATTTTACAAAATTTTAAAATCAATCAGGAAAAATAATCTTAATGTCACTCAATAAAAAAACAGCTTTAGTTTACTGTGAAAATCAATTTGGTTTAATGGATGGTAAAACCGCAGCAGGGTTAGTTAGACACTCCGAAACTTATAATATTGTGGGGGTAATTGATAGTTTCTTAGCGGGCAAGGATGCGGGAGAAGAGTTAGATAAGCAAAAAAACAATATTCCCATCTTTGCCAACTTAGATTCTGCATTAGCTAACTTATCAGACATTCCTCATTGCTATATCTATGGCAAAGCACCCTTAGACGCGACCTTATCCATTGCAGAAAGAGCCTTAATCTTGGAAGCCATGAGCAAAGGCATGGATATCATTAATGGTCTTCATCAGTTCTTTTCTGAAGATTCTGAATTCATTGAAATGGCTAATCAATGGGGAGTTGAAATTCAAGATATTAGAAAACCGCCCGAATTAAAAGACCTCCATGTTTTTACTGGTCAAATTGCTAAAGTAACTGTTCCTGTAATTGCCATTTTGGGTACTGATTGCGCCTGTGGGAAAATGACTACCGCAGTGGAATTGAATAAAGCCTTAAACAATCTGGGAATCAAATCGGTGTTGGTTGCCACAGGTCAAACTGCAATCATGCAAGGGGCAACTTATGGCGTATCTATAGACGCGCTAGTGTCTCAATTTGTGATTGGGGAAATAGAAAATGCCGTTGTTCGAGCCTTTGAACAAGAGAATCCCGATATTATTTTGGTCGAAGGACAAAGTTCGGTTTCCCATCCTGCCTTTATGAGTTCGGTGGGTATTCTGAAAGGATGTATGCCTGATGGAATTATTTTACAACACCCTCCTGGAAGGAAATTTCGCTGCGATTTTCCTCTTTTACCAATGCCGAATATTATCAGTGAAATTCGGCTGATTAAAGCAGTATCTCAATCCCAGGTAATTGCGATCGCTTTAAGCCATGAAAATATGACCGAAACAGAAATCCAAAGAACAATTAAAAGCTATCAAGAGCGTCTTTTATTGCCAACGACAGATGTCTTAACCTATGGCTGTGACAAACTAATCCGTGCCTTGGGCAAGCTTTTTCCTACTCTTGATCGGCAGAACCAAAGAAATTCTCAGATACGTCCCTTGTTAACAACGGGGTGAACGCTAAAAGTTGCCACAAAAATAGATTGGGATTTATGCCCAGAATCGAAATAACCTTATCCCAAATACAGCATAACGCTCGAATATTATGCGAACTCTATAGAAAACAGGGTATTTCCTTGATGGGAGTTTCCAAGGCAGTATTGGGAGAGCCTTTAATTGCCGAAGCCATGATTCGAGGCGGAGTCAAGTTTATTGCCGACTCTCGTTTAGAAAATATTCAGAGAATGAAAAATGCGAGAGTATCGACTCAGTTTGTTTTACTCCGCACTGCCGTAAGTCAAGCAGAATCAGTTGTTGAAGATGTAGATATTAGCCTAAATACAGAAATCGGAACACTGGAAAAGCTTAACTATTATGCCTCTTTGCAAAATAAAATCCATCAAATAATTTTAATGGTGGAAATGGGTGACTTGCGAGAGGGAATACTTCCTCGCGATCTTTTCCTGTTCATTAAACAAGTCCTTTGCCTACCTCATCTGAAAATTATCGGACTTGGTTGTAATTTGGCTTGTTATGGAGGCATCAAGCCCGATAATCAAAAAATGCAGCAACTATCAGCATTAACTGATGCCATAGAACAGAAATTTGACCTTAACTTATCTATAACTTCTGGGGGCAACTCGGCTAACTACGAATGGTACAAATCTGTTAATGATGTTGGGAGAATTAATAACCTGCGGATCGGCGAATCAATTCTTTTAGGCTGTGAAACTGTCAACCGCCAAGCTATTCCGAAATTACATACTAATGCCTTTAAATTAATTGCTGAGGTAATTGAATCAAAAGTAAAGCCTTCTCTACCTTTTGGAGAAATTGGACGAGATGCTTTTGGCAATATCCCCGTATTCAAAAATTGCGGTACACATCAAAGAGCAATTATTGCTTTAGGCAAGCAAGACACTCTAATCTCTGGTTTAAGTCCAGATCGAGATCTCGAAATATTAGGGTCAAGTAGCGATCATCTAGTTCTTGATAGTAAAAACTCGGATTTAAAAGTGGGAGAAGGAGTAAATTTCAACCTAGATTACGGCAGTCTTTTGACTGCCATGACTTCCCCTTTTATCAAAAAGCAATTTATTAACTAGAAACTTAAAACAACAATAAAAATGAATAAAAAATTCCAAAATCCCGCACTTCAAGAAGAATCGATAGGGGAACCTGCATTGATTATTACTCCTAGAGAAAATGAATCTCTTTTTAGATGGATCAAGAGTACTGGTCGATTTATGCCCAGTCAATCAGATCACTTTAGCAATGATAAGGAAATGGATGAACTGGAAGACATCCTAGCCGAAGATGAAGAGAAAGATTTAGATGAATAACTGCTGTTTAAGCAAGCTTTAGGCGGTATCCTTTAGGGCGACAGTTCCTATAACGGGGCGCAATACTGTTCGGTTAGTCTCTCAAGTTATTTTATTCGCCCCCTAAATCCCCTTCCTCGCGCGTTCCTTTGCTGAGGAAACCTCAGCAGGGTCGCTCGTCAATTCTGGGGGACTTTTAGTTCTCTTTCTCCCCCAAATTTGGGGGTCGGGGGGCTTAACCGAACGGTATTGTAACGGGGCGGGGCTTATAAAGTGCGCGGAACCTGCGTCTGCACACTATTGAAATGCCACTAGGTATAGAACCAGACATGGGTAGGATTGGTGCAGAAACTCAGATTGTTTTAGAAGAAATGGAAGTTCAAGCAATAGATTTTAGGTAAATGGCGATTGCGGTTGCGAAGCAAGTCCGAAGGACTCAGCTAGCCGAAGGCATCGCTGTTGATGCAAAATCTTCCCTTATCAGATTGTATTAAGCCCTATCTGTATCTAATACATAAGATTACTTCAATCTGAAATATTACAGATAATAAAATAAATATTCAAATTCAGAGGTACAAACCATGAACAATTCCTTTATCGATAATTTACCTTTAGAAAAACAGTTTGCACATCTTAATTTTTGCAGTGAAATTCAAAATGTTAAAGATCTAAATGAATTAAAAGATCGCTTATGTGAAATGCACCTCCTTTATCTTCGACAGCAAGAGGTGTTTATCCAGATATCAAAAAGCCGTTTTGCTTAAATTTATCGATTGAAATTTTGATGATAATTACAGACGAAATAAAACTAGGTAAAATATAAAGATAATGGCTGATATTTTGGATACCTTGATTAATGATGGTTCTTTTAACACTCTAGTTACTGCTGTTAAAGCTGCCGATTTAGTAGACCATCTCAAAAGTAGAGGTTCATTCACCGTTTTAGCACCCAACGACTTGGCATTTTCTAAGCTTCATGAAGGTATGCTAGATGAATTAGCCAAAGATATTCCCTTACTTAAGAGAATCTTGAATTATCATATTTTTTCTAGCGAAGTTATGGCTGCTGACATGGCTATGAAGAAATCAATCGAAACAAATGAAGATTTAGATGTAAATATTAACATTAATAATCGTATTGAGGTTAATCATGTTACGGTTTTAAAATCTGATGTTCAAGCTGATAATGGCATTATTCATACTATTGACACTGTATTAATGCCCTGGTAAGGAAATATAGTTTCTCGAAGCTAAAACCTGTGAAGAACTTCAGGCTAATCTTATAGTAGCAACCTGTATTTAAGCAGAGCGATCTTTTTTTATTTGGGTTTTAATATTTAATACTATTCGGTTAACGATCAACTAGTAAGAAGGTTGAAGAATTTAACGTTACAGGTTTATAAGTTCCAAAAACACGATCCCACCAATCTACAGCCAAGCCAAAATTACAATTCCATTGATTATTCTGGTGATGAACATAGTGAATGGGCATTTTCATCCAGAAGCATTTAGTCGGATTGTAATGCTGTATCTGATGAGCATAAGAAGCAAAAGCAGCAAAGGTCATTGTACCCAAAACTGCAATAATGCCTACTGGCACAGAAATGATAAAAGCTGGTAGTACTAATAAAGCCCCTAAACTAAAATCTAAAAAATCACCAAAAAATCCTTTAGTTGTATTACTGCGATGATGACCATAATGAGCCGTAATTTTTGTGCCAAACTTAGGCGATAAGTGCATCAGACGGTGAACCCAGTATTCGATAAAGCTACCAAAAATGAAAGCAAATATGAAACAAACTATCAATTGCATAATTTTTGAAGTGCTTTACAACTCTTTGATTACAATGTGTCGTTCTGTGTCCAAACTAATTAACCCTTGACGTTGAAAGTCTCCTAATATTCGCGTGATTGAGGCTCTAGTAGTACAAATTATGTTAGCTAGATGTTGGTGAGTAAAACGTATCTGTAAACGAACGCCATCAGCAGTAGGTATTCCAATTTCTTTTTTAAGAATCAGCAATAGCTCTCTTAAACGCTCTTGATTATTGCTTATTAACAAGATTGTTAATAGCTGTTGAGCTTTTATTAAGCGATCGCTAAAACTTGCTAAAAGGCTTTTTGCCAAACTTGGAGAGTCAGCTATATTCTGCTGTGAGAAATATTGGAGATCGACATCGGATAAAGCTATGGCACGATAAGCTACTAAAGATCCAGATAAATTGTTTTCAAAAGTACCGTTAGTTGTTATTAAGCCGACAATTACTTCATTTCTATCAGCTCCAAATCTACTTAGTTGCACTATACCCCGATCAACTCGCCAGACTCCAAAACCTGAAGCAGGAATTTTATCTCCTCGTTCATATTTGTGCCAAGCCATTTTTTTTGCTTGGCTTTGTGCGTTTAAATTGATGTTTGAATTTAGACTCGTTACTGGACTCATATAAATGCAATTTTTAATAAAGTATTTAGTAGTTTGCGATGTCGAAAATACCTCGTTCCACGGCGGAATCTTAAGGTATGAGGCACGTTTTTTGTCGAGCGCAACTATATAATCTGCCAGTTACCGATATTACCGCTGCTCTAAATTTTATATAGTTTGTTTCATTCTGTCTGACCTATATCGGACATAGCAAAAAATTATGATAAAATTCAAACTTCTTAACTTATACATTTTTTTCTACACTGTATATTCAACAAGGCTTAGATAACTTTGCTCAACGCTAAAAACAATCAGAGAGAAATTGTTTTGATTTGTATAATTTATTGTTTGATCAGGACGTTAGGATTAAGGTATAGGATTTAAAGTTTTATTTCAAAATCAAATTTATTAAAACATCCTCATCTTCTTTTGACTAGGTAATTATCGAGGGGGATGGGAGTAATGAGATCGCAGCTATTACCAAATATTCGTATTTTAGGCAACATTTTTTCAAAAATGTTATCATTTAAACATGAAAAAACTAAATATTTCCAATACCATCGCGATCAAACAAGATCCAATCGCAACGGATCGTACTAGTGATAAAAGTGAATTAATCCCCGCAGAAGTAAAAGCAGACACAAATAATTACTCGAACAAATCATTGCAATCTGGTTATGCAATTAATGATGAAGGAATTGTCAGTAATTATGCAGCCGAACCAGATGCGTCCTTGGCAAATAATCTCTCCTCTAAACAACAAAAGCCTTACATATTATTTGGAATTGGAGCGACATTATTTATAGCGATCGCATTAGCAACGGCATTCAACCTCAACTAAGATCGACTAAAGCTAAATATTCCGTTTCAGCTTTAATATGTTTAGCTTTCGATGCTCTAAATTTCATCTTAATATTGACTTAGGAACAAGGGTTCTGTTGTAGAGAAAATGAATCTCTTTTTAAATGGATTAAGAGTACTGGTCGATTTATGCCCAGTCGATCGGAAAAGTTTCACGATGACATGATGACAAATAAACTTGAAGATCTTCTAGACCAAGAAGAAGAATTAGATGAAGAAGAATAAAGTGCTGTTTGATACGAAAATTCAAGCATTTCATATTAACCCAGGCGATCGCATTATTGCCTACTTTAAAAACAAAATGCAGATCTGCACGGTAAAATCAATCTCTAATAGCGATCAAACCAACATAACGCTAATAGTATTTCCTGGCGAACATTATCGCTATTCAAGCTCAGGTACTATTCAGTTTAAGCCAGAAGCTTTAGTGGATTTAGTTAACTGAATTTTTCACTTCTAACTAGCTAAAAATATGAGGAACAATTAATCTTTTTAGCTAGTTAAAGTCCAATAAAACTCATAGAGTTTACTTGTTTGCCTACGTTGCCATTAATTACTAAATGTTGGTATCAGAATATCTAACAAATTTTGGAGTTTTCTGGCTGATGAACGAAATCGAGATAAACAAACATCAAACCTATAAATATAAGGGTCTGAAAATCGGTATTTGGAAGACGTGCCGACAGAAAATTTATTCGTCGTTCGTGGGCTGCTATTTACTTTGGTAAAGAAATTCAAAAAAAGTTTAAGTATTTGTATTTATGGGACTGTTCTTTGCCTGATGGCAATAGTTATAACCATAAATTTGGCGAAGACTGTGGCATTTTTTATCCTAGCGATCGTTTTGAAGTAACAGAAGCCAAAGCTCAGAATATTATCGATCTAGAGCTAGAAAAAATAGGAATGGATTTAGTCGATTCTAGTCTGCCAACTCATGTTTACAATCGTGAAACGGGGCAAATAACTTTAAGATGGTGTCTGCTCGAAGATAATTATGAGTTATAATTAGGTATGTTCAAATAATTTATGCTTATAAAACTGAAAGTATAAAAAGTTAGAAAAACATCAAAATAAAATTCATCCTTGCAAAAGGAGGCACAATTATGACTGCGCAAAATGCTGCTCGAATCTATAAAAAGGTAGAGCAAGCCCACGCTCAACAAGAAAGACAGAAAGCCAAGAAAGATCCAGAAGCTTTCATTCTTCTAGCTAAAGCCAGAGGCTATGCCTTCACAGTCAAAGATTTAGAAACTCAACTCAGTCAATTGTCGGATGAGGAGATAGCAGGCATTTTAAATCCAGGTATTGGACAAAGACGACATCTGTTTCCTAAATAAAAGAATTGGAGAGATCGTTGCTAAAGGAGTGAAATTGTGGCGCAATTAGGCTGTAAATCGCTCTCGACCTTCTTTTAGGCGGAAAACTAAGTTATCTTAGCTTTCCGCCTATTTATAGATTCCTCGAATTCCTGGCATTATTTTAAAATGTAAAATGAAATTTTGGCTTTATTGGTTAGTTTTTTCGGGAATTATTTTAATTCGATATTTCTTGGTAGCTGGAGGGACTTATTTATTCTTCTATTCATTAAGGAATCAGTTTTTAATTAAGCATCAACCGAGTCTTCAACTGCCACATGTAAGTCGGAAATCAATTAAACACGATATTCAACTGTCACTGTTAGCAACGGCAATCTTAGCTTTTTGTGCTACCTCGGTCATGATTAGTTACGACTTAGGAGTAACACGATTGTACACTTCTTGGAATCAGTATGGACTATGGTATCTGGGTTTAAGCTTTGTTGGCATCCTGATTCTACAAGATACTTGTTTTTACTTTATTCATCG
>CBDUCX010000069.1:0-19730 GCA_965365755.1 uncultured Pleurocapsa sp. | reverse complement strand
GAATGTTTTCCTTAATCAAAAATCAATAATGATCTTAACTAATGTGGCGAAAAGCTAAATTTTTAGGGCTATTCTGGCAATTTATTATAATTAAGGCTGGCTTTTAACCATGGGAGTGTCAATACCAAAGCTTGGGGCAAAAGACTGGACAACTACCCATTCCAAAACATCAATCGGAGCAGTTAATTCAACCTCTACTTCCACAGCGACACCTTGATTTTTTCCCAGAGATTTAACTTTACCAATCGGTAACCCAGGGGGATATAGCCTACTAAGAATGGAGGTAGATATATTATCCCCAGGCTTAATATCTGTCACCCGATTAAAAAAGTGCATTACTACTGTCGATGAACCTTTCCCTTTGATATATCCTAGTTGGCGGTTGCGACTCAAAATTGTCCCTACTCTACTGGTGGCATCGCTAATAAGTAATACTTTACTCGTGTGAGGGGTAACATGGGTAACTCGACCAACCAAACCGCCAATACCCATCACAATATATCCAGGCTCAATCCCATCTTGACTACCTCTACCCAAAGTAACTCTATGCCACCAGCGATCGCGATTACGTCCAATTACAGGAGCAGCAATGGTTTTACTCTCCTGAGCTTCAACATAATTAAGTAACTGCTTTAACTGCTGATTTTGCTGCTCTAACTCGCTGATGCTTTGTTCTAACTCTAAAATTCTCGCGTTAGTAAGTCTGTCTTCGATAACTAGCTGTTGTTGAGATTGAAAGGGACTGACAAAAAAATAATAGACCTCAGATAGAAATGCCGCCTGAGTTTGTTTGATCCAGAAAGCGATCATCAAAGCGACAACAATCAGAATTGTGCGAAAACCATATCTATCCCACCAGCGATTCATTTGATACGTGATTATGTGAATTTTAAAAAGTGAGAGCTTTTTTTAAAGTTATTAAAGTTTATTAGCTGTTAGCCTGCCTTAGATAACTTATTCCTCTAAGTCAATATAGAGCGATCGCTAAATACCCGATCTAAAGTCTTATCCTCTAGTACTCTTCCTGTGCCTAAAACCACACATTTAAGGGGTTCAGCCGCAATATGAGTTACGATACCTGTTTCGTGACTAATTAAAGTATCCAACCCCCTTAACATTGCCCCACCTCCAGCTAGCATGATACCGCGATCAATAATATCCGCAGCCAAATCTGGGGGAGTTTGCTCTAGGGTACGTCTAATTGCCTCAATAATATTTCTTACTGCTTCTTGGAGACATTCTCGAATTTCCGATTCGCTCACCTCAATGGTGCGGGGTAATCCTGATAACAAATGTAGTCCCCGTACTTCCATCGTGCGATCGCTCTCATTAACGGGATAAGCTGAACCCAGATTAAATTTGATACTTTCCGCCGTATTTTCACCAATAGCTAGCTTATGCTCTTTTTTAATCTGATTGGCGATCGCTTCAGTCAATTCATCTCCTGCAATCCGAATTGATTCACTAATTACTTTGCCCTGAGAACTGATTACCGCTACTTCTGTAGTGCCTCCCCCAATATCGACGATCATATTGCCTGTGGGTTCAGTAATCGGTAAACCTGCGCCAATGGCGGCTGCCAGGGGTTCTTCAATCAAGTCAACTTCTCTCGCTCCTGCATTAGAGGCTGCTTCAATTACGGCGCGACGCTCTAGCTTAGTAACACCACTAGGGATGCCAATCACCATGCGGGGATGAACCAAGGGATTACCCTCAAAGGCTCGCCTGACAAATTCGTGGATCATCGCTTCGGTGGCATCAAAATCCGCAATCACACCGTCTTTAAGAGGACGTAGAGCCTCGATATTCTCTGGTGCCCGCCCCAACATTAATTTTGCTTCCTTGCCAAATGCTCTGGGGGTTTCTGTTTTGCGTTCAATCGCTATTACAGAAGGTTCTTCCAAGACAATTCCTTTACTTGATACATATACCAAAGTATTGGCAGTACCTAAGTCGATACCCATATCCCGCGAAAGATTAAAACGATTAAGAAAACCCACTTTGATATATCGCTCCCAAGAAACTACTATCGCTAAGCCTGAGTCGAATCTAATGTACTCCCTATATAGTAATTAGTCTAATCGAAAATATACCTAAATCTCTATACAGACCTCTTGAACAATGTATGCAGGGAAATTTCTACTGCTGAAAATATTTGGCAGAAGGTAATATTTAACTATTAGAATTTTTTTTAAGCCCTAATAATTTTCAGTAATGCATTGAGTATCTAACAGATTTAGTTTAGCGGTGCGGAAAATACTGCATCGCTCAATTTTGCTTATTATTAATGGTTTTTTTCCCTGTTGTAAGGATAGAATCGCATTTTTTGTTTCAGGTTGAAACTGATTCAACCAAGGGTTCTCACCTAAATATTGAGGGGTAAAAGCCTCTTCCTCCAACAGCCATAGATTTACCTGATACTTTTGAATAAACTGATTTAGCTCTGTTTTGCTAGAACTATACTGGGCTTGAATCAAGTCTTTGGTGCGCTGGCGAATTTGTCCATAATAGTCCCAATGGTAAGGAATACTATACTCTCTAGCAGTTAAAACTGTACGTTGAGCCAAGCTGGGAATAAAATCTGCTTCCGAACTTAAAGTGGCGATCGCAATATCTTTAGGCTGTTGTTGCAGAAATTGATAGAGTTCTGGTGCTTTACCTTCAACATAGCTGAGGCGGTGGGGACGAGACTGTACTTCAATAGTAGGAATGAGGATAATGGTAATGGCGATCGCCATAACTGCAAACTGTCTGATTTTAGGGATATGGGTAATTTGTTGAGCTAGTTGCTGGATTAAGATCGTTAGGGTAATTCCCGCAGTCAGAGCAATAATAATTCTCCAGTTATGTTGAGAATAGCGACTAGGTAAATGCAAGCGGAACAGCATCAGATGAGCTAAAGCAAATAAACCCAGGGAAGTCAGCAGTATTTGCCAGATAATTTCTGATTTGGCAGTGAGTTTTTTAACCAGAGGAAATTGACGGGGAAACTGATAAATAATCGGTAGTAACAATCCAAAAGAGCATAAAGCTGAATATTGCCATTCAAAAGGGAAAAAACCACTTCTTTCGGCAAATAGCCAGAAATACCAGGATGGATCAATAAAAAATTTGCTTCTTCCTCCTGAATAAAATTCGGGTAGCTGTTTTGCTGTCTCTAAACTAATAACTTCAGTAAATTCAGCCGCCTGTAGTTTATAAATCACCAGGGTAGTAATTGCGGCAATTAAGCCGATTAAATAAAAATACCTGTTTTGCTTGTGAGTAATTAAATTAAGACTCAGAATACCTGCGGAAATTATTGCTAGTTGAGGATAAAACAAGCCCTGCAAGACAATTAACAGTAAACAAGGCAATAGTTGCTGACGCAGCAGATAGTAAATAAATCCCAGCAGCAAAACATAAAAAAAAGCTCTAGGAGTACCAGAAACTAAATCATTTAACAGCCATAGATTTTGATTGAGTAGCAAGCTTGCCAAAAAACCAGCAAGAGGAACAGCAAATATTTCTATGGTTACTAAAAAAATATAAATGCTGGTGCCAATACCAAGCAATAGAGGGAGAAACTTATTAAATACAAATGGCTCAAGTCCCAACAAATTTGCCAGCCAATATAAGAATTTATAGCCTGCTGGGGCAACAGAACTAAAGTAGTTGGCAATTAAATCATTGCTAAATAGTTCCTGATCATTCAACCGCTGTAACCAAAAAACATGCTGTCTCGCATCGTCTTGCACGATATAAGCGGATTGCAAAGATACTCCAAATCCCGAGAAGCTAAATAAGATAGCGACTAAGATACTAGCAGCTAACCAAAATTTATAATTAGATTGAAAAATAAACCCTCCTAAATTTAGTCTGTTGCAAATTTCCTAAACTCCGAACTCCGAACTCCGAACTCCGAACTCAAAAGCTAAGAACTAAGAGCCTTAAGAAACTGCTGCAAATTACCCAGTAAACTGGTTTTTTTCCTGGGTTGGGCATTAGTATTACTATCTTCTCCATCAGGATTAGTCAAGCTGATCATTAATCGATCAAGATCTTCACCCATCGGTTTAGTCGCTAGTTCTGTCGCCAATTCATATCCAGATTCTGACTCTAGCCAGATCTGCCAAGAATCAGGGTGACAACGCAGAATTGCTGCATCTTCCAGGGGACGTAAATAGTAACAGGAATAAATATTTTTAATAAAGCGATCGCGCAACTTTCGAGCAGCTAAACCGATACCCACCACTGCAACGTCTTCTAACTGAGGAATCAGAAAAATTACAGGGCGATCGCCTGCTAGTTGGCTTAGTTTCTCGGCACGTTCAACCTCTACCGCCGAGGGACAGGCAACTATAAAGATCTCATCTTCTGGAGCGATTTGTGTCTCGATAGGAGTAAAACGACTACCCATATCCGTTACCTGGAATGGTCGTTCCCCCCAGTTGCGTTTTGCCAAGGCTGCTGCACCTGTATCGGCAAACATTATCTTGACCCCTGAACTATGTTCGGCAAATAGCTGGGCAAATTCTAAGGCTAATGCCTCAGCCTTCAGGGCAATTTCGGGAATCAGTAACTCTACTTGAACTAGTTTATAACCATCGGCGATCGCTTTTTGGGTAGCTTCTTTTGCCTGTTCGACTGCTGCGTCTAAGGTTTCGGGAAAAGTATTCATTAATAATTACAGGGAGAAATTATTATTATTTTAGCGATCGATGTTGCCGTAAATTGCTAAGTATTTTTACTTTATTTATTCCCTGAGATTGATAAAAGATTGTTTAGTTCACTCAATAAGGAATTGCGATCGCTCATGGAGGAAGCTAAGACCTTGTTCTTTACTTGGATAGTCTCATTGATTATTAATCAGCAATTTGGAAATTGCTAGCCAACAAATCGGAATTATTACTCAGGATGGCAAACTGACCACCGTTACCCAAACTATAGCCGTACAAAGTTATGTTAGGACAAGTTTATTGGATTCAGGGTAAGTAATGAGTAATGAGTAATGAGTAATGAGTGTCCTAACCAAAATACGTAGTGCTATAGCATTAGCACCATTTTCGTTGTAGAATAAATTTCCTGTATTACTACTGTAAATAATAAAAGCATCAGAAGCAGCGTTTATACCAATCGGCAGGTTGATTAAAAAGTAAAAGGGCAGCTATCCATAGCGGAACAAGCTGCCCTATAAGTATTATCCTTAACCCTGTTGCCTGGCATTTCTGAAGCGAAGAGCAAGTAGCTTACGCTTTCCAAGACTGTTTACTGCAAGTATAAGTCCTGTCCATTGCTAATTAAGAACCGACGCCCGACTATGGGACAAAGCTTCCACTAAGCTACGTACCGCAGCTACCATCGCGACTTCACTATCTAGTTGGTTGATTGCCGAACCGACTCCAACTCCAGCAGCCCCAGCAGCGATCGCCATTGGCGCAGTCACATCAGATATACCAGAAGCGCAGAGTACTGGGATATCTACAGCACGAGAGATACTATAAGCAGCAGCTAAGGTGGGGGCTGCTTTTTCAATTAATCCCCTCACTCCAGAATTAATTGGCTGAATGCTTGTACCACCTTCAGTTTGAATGATATCTGCACCAGCTTGCACTAACTGTTCGGCAAGCTGAACTTGTTCATCTAAAGCCAAAATATGAGGCACAGTCACCGAAAGTGTAATTGTGGGTAATAAGTCGCGAGTCCGTTGGGTTAATTCTAAAACTTCGGGGGCTTCAAACCTTCTTCCCTGACTATAAAAACTGTCGAAATTACCAATTTCAATCAAATCAGCCCCAGCGTTGACGGCATCAACAAATAATTCTGGTTCTACTGCGGAAACACACACAGGCAGACTAGTTAGCTGGCGAATTGCTGAAACTAAATCGGGTTGAGCTGCAATATCCACAAAAGTTGCGCCACCTGCTTCGGCAGCTTTGACAACTGCTGTAACTTGAGATTGGTCAAAGTTATTTAAACCACTAATTACCTTGAGGGCATTTTTTCGAGTCAAGGCTTGAACTAGTTTAGGATGTACTGTCATATTTACTTCCTGAGATTCTTGAATTTGAAACTGTTTAAGTTCCAATTAGATTATCTTAAGCTGACATCTGACAACCGCAGAATAAGATAATTGAAGGATCATTTATAGCGTAATTGTTGAGGTATACCTTGGTTGTGTTTGGTCAAAGGGAAAAAGACTGTACCTCATGACTCTGAGAACCTCTTATAGTCAAGGTTTTCAGTTCTTAATTGACTTTGATCTTATTTAACCAACCTGAATGCTAGATTCGACCTCAAGGTTTGTCTGGGAATTCAATCGCCCAGGTGATTCAGAGGCAAGAGTGGTGACTTGCTTACGCTGCATTAAGGCTGTGATCCTTTGCAATAGCATATCAACTTCTGCTTCTAGATGTAGATACTTAACCTGTTGGTCTGTTTGGTAATGCTTAGTTTTCTGGGTTTGATCAGATAAGAGTGTTGCCATAAATAACTTATGATTAATTTGATTTGGTTGCCCAGTCTGAGATTTTAACCTAAAGGAAACATATTTTCTTGATCGTAATCTTTAGATTTCCTTTAGACTGTGATCATTTACACTATTAAGCGTGTGTGTAGCAACAGATAGCCGACAAATAAAGGAATTTCTTAGCTAAATTTTCAATTTTAGGTAAGTTTTCCTAGTTTAGTTATTTGAGAAAACATAAATTAAATTTAGCTAAACTTCACTGTGCCGAGAAGCCACTGGTTTTATCAGCCAGACTATATATATAAAGAAAAGATGAGTTTACTATCGAAGGGTTTTGAAGTAGAAATGTACACTGGCACGCCGACGGGAAAAATCGTGGGCATGTCAGATAAGATTGTTCAAGCTTTAGATGGTTTTGTGCGGGAACCTGATAGCCGTAATGTGGAGTACACTACAGCCCCATTTTGTGGTTATGATCGTCTCTTGTGTGCCCTACTTAAACCTAGACAAGCTTTGAGAGGTTATTTGCAAACTCTAGGAGACTATACCCTGATTCCAGGCAGTACCTTGTCTCTAGAAGGTAGCGATCGCTTTTATCGTTCTGATCCCAATAATCCTTATCATGATTACATTGAGCAAACCTATGGCACCGATGTAGTTACCGCGAGTATCCATATCAATGTTGGGATCGAAGATCCTGAAGTACTGATGCAGGCTTGTCGTCTGATTCGGCTAGAAGCTCCTTTATATCTAGCTTTAAGTGCCTCTTCTCCTTTCATGGATGGCAAGATAACTGGAAGCCATTCTACTCGCTGGCAAATGTTTCCCAAAACACCTCCAGACGTTCCTTTGTTTGAAAGTCATAGCCACTTTATTCGCTGGACACAAGAGCAGTTAGCCGCCAAAAAAATGCGTAATGTACGCCATCTTTGGAGTGCTGTCCGTCCTAATGGCGATCGCCGTCCCTATGATCTTAATCGTTTGGAATTAAGGATTTGCGACTTGGTAGTCGATCCGTTAGCTTTGTTAGCAATTACTGCCCTGCTAGAAGCCAGGATTATGCAGATGATCGATCATCCCGAACTCGATCCACTACAGCAAAGTAGCTTATCAACTCATGATTTAGCGTCAGAGTTGGTTGCCATGGCAGATGAAAATGAAACCCTGGCAGCCCGCCAGAGTCTTGATGCGCCATTGCGTCACTGGCAAGATGGTCGAAAAATCTTAGCTAGGGACTGGATTGAGGAAATTTATAACCAGGTATATCCTATTGCTAAACAAAGAGGCTTTAGTTGTTTTTTGTCACCGTTGAAGAAAATTCTACGCCAGGGTAATACTGCACAGCAATGGCTCAAACTATATGATCAAGGGATGTCTCCTGAAGAAATTATTCAACAAGATATTCAAAACATCGCCCAGCAAGAAAAAGATTTAGATTATGCAGTGTGTCCCCCTGCTCTAATTGCTTGATAAATAGTAGCTTCCTTAAATGCGATTAGTTAACTTAATTTTTTATGAGTAACAGAGATTTATTTGCCCGCGAAGCCTTGGCACAGATTCCTAAAATCCTGACCCTGTTAGATCGCAATCCTCACAGCCCTACTTATGGTTGTTTTGATCGCACTTTTTGGCAATATAAGGTGATTGATTTTCCTGCGGGGATGTCTCAAGAGTTTGTCTATCCTCTCGCTCTAGCCTATCACTGCGATCTGCCAGGGAATATTTACTATCAGCAACCCCTAATTAAGGAGTGGGTGAAAGCAGGAATTAACTATGCCTACTGGAGTAGTCATGGTAATGGTTCCTGTGATGATTATTTTCCCTATGAGCGAGCAGCAGGTGCAGCGGCTTTTTCCCTACTTGCTTGTCTTGAGAGTACTAATTTACTCGGCTTGGATCATTCAGAAGAAGTACTGGACTTCTTTCGTCGACGAGCCGATTGGCTGGCAAAACATCAGGAAAGTGGCAGGCTAACCAATCATCAGGCTTTAATTGTGCTTTGTTTGCAGTTAGTCGGTAGACTCTTAAAAACAGATCGCTGGAATATTAGTCAACAGGAACGTTTGGAGCAAGTATTGTCCTGGCAAAATCCTGAGGGTTGGTTTATTGAGTATGAAGGTTGCGATCCTGGATATCATACCTTAACTATTTCCTGTCTCGCACGAGTATATGAACTCAATCCTGAACCCAGATTACAACGGGCGATCGCCAGTGCCGTCAAGTTAGCTGCGGAGTTTGTCCATCCTGATGGCTCTTATGGTGGAGAATATACCAGTCGCAATACTTATAATTTCTTTCCCCATGGGTTTGAATTGGTGGGAAAATGGCTCCCAGAAGCTTTAAATATTAATGATCGCTTTTTACAGGGTTTAGCCAATGGTTTAGGCTCTTGCTATGCTGATGATCGCATTATTGGACATCACACTTGGAATTATCTTTTAGCCTGGCGTGACTTTATCCCTGATCGCCCTCCTCTACAGCCACGAACTCAGGGAAGAATTCATCTCCAACAGGGGGGGATTCTCATTGATCGTCGAGATAATACGGAACTATATTTAGCTCTTAATAAAGGTGGAGTATTTAAATTATTTCGGGATAACAAGTTAGTGGCATCAGACACTCAGTTTTCCCTACTGGTGCAAGATGGTAAGAAGCGCAAAAATGCAGTGGGACATTTAGTAGATGATTATCAAATTCAGCTAGCCACCGATCAAATTGCGATCGCAGGTAATCTTGGTTGGGCGAAACAAAAGCAAATGAATCCCCAGAACTTGATCATTTTACGCTTGGTAATGTTATCTTTAGGACGTTTTTTCCCCAATTTAATTCGTCGCATCTTACAAGCAATTCTAATTACAGGGAAACAGACTACACCATTTCAATTCTCTCGTCGATTGTCATGGCAAAATGGACATTGGCAGATTGATGACCGACTTACTGCTGATTCCTGGGAGCAAGTAGTGGCAGCAGATATCGGTTGCGATCGCACTTCAATTTATGTTGTTATGAGTCGTACTTTTCAACCAGGACAACTACAACCAGCTTGGGATTTGAGCGAGCAAGTTAAACAGTTAAAATCAGGCGAATCACTAAATTTAACCAGAAACATTTAGTCATTTAGTAGTGTTTTAGACATTACGAATCTGATTCGTTGCACCCACGTCTTGTTTAATATTGTTAAGAAATCAAGACAATTCCCGTACTAATAGCTGATAGTTAATGGGTTCAAAATCAAAATCACCTAGCCACCAAAGTAACAACATATGCTTTACCAATAAAGAATTATAACAAATAGTTACTTTGTCTAATTTTAAATTAGTTACTTTAGTTGTTTGAACAAATTCAATTTGATAATAATAGTTTTATCAGGTAAACATGGTAATAAAAAATATCACGGTTTAACTATGACTTGCGAAATGATACAATCTCATAACCTTTAAGTCATAAGTACACTGTAGGATATAGTTTTTCGGATAGTTTCTACTATTCTAATTAACCAACAGCAATTTGACTGTAAAACCTAATGTAGTTTGACATTAAAAATATCAAGCATTCTTTTTGAGCGATCATCAGTCTTTTGACTCTGGTTAGCTTAGATTTGCATTTCATTTTAACTCCATATCAGCGCTTAAATTAATTGATTTTATGATCGAATCATCGAGAAAAAGAGTGACTATCAATTGGTTACAAAATAAGCTAATTAATCACGAAAGTGGTATTATTTTTGATGATCCTAATTGTAGTTGCTTTAATTTTATACAGGATTTTCTAGAGGCTAACTATCATTTTTTAAAGACTCCTGTGATTTATTATGAGGCTTTTCCCAATGAGAAGGCAGTGGAGCTAATCGATACTCTTAGAGAGGAAATAACTGCCAAATTAGGGAATCCTGAACTATATTTACACAAGCCATTATCGGAAATTGTCGCCGCTGCCGAATTAAAGATGGTAATTATCGACCAAAGTTATCTTTATCCCCTCAATACTCTTGACGATTTATTAGAGCAGCTAATTCCTTGTAATGTTTGTCTACTCTTAGTTAGTTCTGAGGATAAAATGCGAAACGACCAGATTTTAAGTCATCCAATTATTTCTCAGTGGGAGAGATTTATCGTTGATCATGAATGCCCAAACGCTTGTGTATCCTAGCTGTTGGTATAATCCTGCCCAATATCTTTTGATCTCGTACCAGAATTTTCTGAAGCATCTTTTATCTTATTTTCAGCAAACATTAAGGCAAGCTCATCAAGATGATTCTATTGTAAATTATAACTAGCTCCAAGCTAGAAGCCTTTTAAATAAGAATAAAAAATTAAGTTGACATAAATAATCTTAGTATCTCCTAAATTTGATTGCTAACGTCAGATAAAAGTAGCATATAGAATCATGTTAAGAAGTCTTGGTCAAATTCAGAACCCTTTAGTCAGAAGTATTACTGCTGCTAGCACATCTCTAGCAATGGTGACAATAATCGCCGCCGTAGTGATTGGGTTAAGTGAAAGCCCTAAAGATAAATCAGCTAACAAGACTGGGGTATATGCCTCGCTCTTGGCTTTTGTCGTTGGCGCAGGCATTGGTTTAGTAGTTAAAGAGAAACAAGATTCTCAGTCAAAAGTTAGTTCGGCTACAGTACAAAAAACATCACCAGAAACTGATAAAGATACTTGGCAAGATTGGCGCAATTTCAAAATTGTCAAAAAAGAGCCAGAAAGTAAAGAAATTACTTCTTTTTATTTTCAACCCGTTGATGGAGGTAAAATTCCTGGTTTTGAACCTGGTAAATATTTAACCATCAAATTAGATGTTCCTGACCAGCCCCGTCCAGTAATTCGGACTTACTCCTTATCAGACTATCACCCAGCTCATGATTATTATCGCCTCTCCATCAAACGGGAAGGTTCCCCCAAAGGTCTAGACGTGCCTCCTGGTGTTGCTTCTAACTTCATGCACAATTCCATTGAGGTTGATTCTGTTATTCCCTGTAAACCTCCCAAAGGTAAGTTTTATCTAGAAGTTGATAAGCAAGTACCTGCAATCTTAATTAGTAACGGAGTTGGTATCACGCCGATGATTGCTATGGCAAAAGCCTGTGCCCAAGAAAACCCTCAACGTCATCTGTGGTTTATTCATGGTGCGCGCAACGGTGAATACCATGCCTGTCGCGAGGAAATGAATGCAGTTCAGGAATCCTACCCCAATCTCCATCTGCACTATCGCTATAGTCGCCCTCGCCCTGAAGACGAAGGGAAATACCATAGCCAGGGCTATGCAGATAAGCAACTCTTAGCGGACACGATTATTCCTGAAATCCAAGCAACCCATAATGGTTCAGCTAATGCGGAATATTACCTCTGTGGCTCTCCTGCTTTTATGGATTCAATTAAAGCAGGATTAAGGGAGCTAGATGTACCTGAAGATCAGGTGTTCTTTGAATCTTTTGGCGGAGGACAGACCAAAGGAAAGTCGGAAACTGCATCCCAGACTGAGGGAATAATAGACAGCGCGGAAATAATGTTTGCCAGCTCCAACAAGACCTTTACCTGGACACCTCAAGATGGCACTCTGTTGGAATTTGCCGAAGCCAAGGGAATAGATCCTGACTATAGTTGTCGTCAGGGAGTTTGCCAAACCTGTGAGTGCCAAATTAAAGAGGGAGAAGTTGAGTATCTTGAATCTCCAGCCAGTGAACCCGATGAAGGTTCGGTATTGATCTGTATTTCTAAACCGAAAACTAACAAAATTGTTTTGGATCTATAGCTGATGTTAGACACTCATTGATCTCGAATTAAGTAGGTCGGTATAGATAAAATTAACTTGTTAAGACTGTTAGTGGTTAGTTGTAATAGCTTTAATCAGATTCATATTTCTTAACCTACTTGACTTTATTTCGCCCTACTTACTTAGGTCAGTTTTAAACTATTGCCAAAAAATTAATTTTATGCAGGATATAATTGATTTTTAATTTATTAGAAGTGACTAATGAACAAAAAAATACTGACTACACTAGGCTGTTCTGGATCTGTTGTCTTGTCTTTACTTGGTGCTAATTCTGTTAGTGCCAAAGAGTATGTTTTTACTGCTCCTGAAATTGATAGTCAAATTGCGGAAATTCCTGCTAGGGAAACAGATTATCCTTTTGTTGACTGTAGCTGCAATGAATACGATGCAGAAACCGCAGCCGAACTTGATCGAGAAGGTGACAAGGCGATTAATCTGTATGGTTGTGACTGTGCTGGCTGTAGAAATTTAGTGCGTAATCTTGATACTGACAAACAGCAATCATGATGAGTCGTAGGGTGGGCAATCAAATAAATTACAATGCTACAAAACATTTGCTTAATGCCCACCAATCAGTAATCAGCAATTATCTGCCCAAAGTTAACTCTTCTTTCTTGCCTAAAATTCCTTGGGGTCGCCAAACCATCAAAACCATTAGAATCAAGCCAATTACCATCACCCGAAAGGCTCCTAACTCGGAACTAGCAAACCAGCCCAATGTAGGTAAATAAAATCGAGTTAGAGCATCATAAGCCCAAAAGATAATTGCTCCTAATAATGCTCCAGGATTTTTGCCTGCACCGCCTATAACCACCATTGTCCAAACATTGAAAGTAACTAGAGTCTCAAAATTACTGGGGTAAATAGTAGTTAACTGCCAGGCATAAAATGCCCCTGCCAGACCTGCGATCGCTCCACCGAGCATAAACGCCTGTAGCTTATACCAGAAGACGTTCTTACCCAAAGCAGTGGCGATCTCCTCATCCTCTCGAATCGCTTTCAATACCCGACCCCAGGGGGAGGTTGCCAATAGCTCTAATCCCCAATAGGTAAAGGCTACAGCAATTAAAATTAGCAGCATTAATCCTGCTTTGTAATTATAGTTTAGTAAAGCAGCACAGCCATTAATATAGATGGCAAGAATCAATGCCATACCGATAATGCCCCAGATAATGAGACTAGCTACTTTAGTTGGTTGATAGCTTTTGCCTTGAATTTCTCGACCTTCCCGCCATTGCGATCGCAATCCCTGACCCAGTTGCCAGGTGGCAAATATTGCTAATAATGTCAAAATACCAATCAAGATGTATTTCTGGAATAAATTGGGATTAAAGCGCTCTAGGGGCAAAGGAAAGCCACGAAGACCAAAAGAACCCTTGGTTAACCATTCTTCATTGAGGGCAATCAAACGCAATAGTTCCGAAACGCCAATGGTGACAATCGCCAAATAATCTTCCCGTAATCTGAGGGTAGAGGTGCCGATTAATAATCCCAGCAAAGCAGCGATCGCTATACCGGCAATAATCGCTATGAGCAACGGTACTCCTTGAGAACTAAGCAGCACTGTTGTATATGCCCCAATGGTCATAAAGGCAACGTGACCAAAATTAATTAACCCTGCATAGCCCCACTGCAAATTTAATCCCAAGGCAAACAAGGCATATAACCCGACATAAATTGTCAGAAAAACTAAATAACCAACCATTAGATATTCTTAAAGCCTTTAACTGCATTTATTCAGCCGATTGTAGCTTACTTGACCATAAAAAACTAAATGAGTGATCTTTAATCCCACATTCATCTCAAGGCACGAGGCACATGAGTTTTTGCCCGACATTAATTTATAAAATAGGAACGGCAGTTAGATATAGAATATTATGGATATTGTACTGTTATCATAAATTTTGCTCCCTAGGGTTTTAAAATAAGCCTGGAGACTCCCTAATTCCTGTTTTAGATGAAAGAACCAAATCCCCATAATCAGCCACCACAGCAACAAATAATTACTAAGGGAGTCCGTAAAATTCGCACCATGATTGAAGGATTTGACGAAATCACTCATGGCGGATTACCCATTGGCAGAACCACTTTGGTAAGTGGAACTTCAGGTACGGGAAAAACTTTGTTAGCGGTGCAATTTCTATATCGGGGAATCGAGTTTTTTGATTACCCTGGCATCTTTGTAACCTTTGAAGAATCTCCCAAAGACATTATTGAAAATGCCTATAGTTTTGGCTGGGATTTACAAAACCTGATTGATCGTGGCAAGCTGTTTATTTTGGATGCTTCCCCCGATCCTGAAGGGCAGGAAGTTGTGGGTAATTTCGATTTATCGGCACTAATTGAGCGTATCCAATACGCAATTCGTAAGTACAAAGCTAAGCTAGTTTCCATTGATTCAGTAACGGCAGTATTTCAACAATACGATGCTGCTTCGGTGGTAAGACGAGAAATTTTTCGCTTAGTGGCACGTCTCAAGCAATTAGAAGTCACTTCCATCCTAACTACAGAAAGAGTTCAAGAATACGGACAAATTGCCCGCTTTGGAGTAGAGGAGTTTGTCTCGGACAACGTAATTATCATTCGTAATGTTCTAGAAGGAGAACGTCGCCGTCGCACCATTGAAATTCTCAAGCTGCGGGGAACCACTCACATGAAGGGGGAATATCCTTTTACCATTACTAACGATGGCATCAATATCTTTCCTTTGGGAGCGATGCGCCTGACTCAGCGTTCTTCTAATGTTCGTCGCTCTTCTGGAGTTAAAACTCTAGATCAACTATGTGGTGGAGGTTTCTTTAAAGACTCGATTATTCTGGCTACGGGAGCAACAGGGACAGGTAAAACTCTGTTGGTTAGTAAGTTCTTGGAGGAAGGTTGTCGTCAGGGAGAAAGAGCAGTTTTGTTTGCTTATGAAGAATCCAGAGCGCAGCTATCTCGCAATGCTTCTTCTTGGGGAGTAGACTTTGAAGAAATGGAGCGCCAAGGTTTGCTCAAGCTACTCTGTTGCTATCCTGAATCAGCGGGGTTAGAAGATCATTTACAGATGATCAAGTCGGAGATTACCGACTTTAAACCCTCTAGGATTGCGATCGATTCTCTCTCTGCTTTGGCTAGAGGAGTAACCAATAATGCTTTTCGCCAGTTTGTGATTGGGGTAACGGGTTATGCCAAACAGGAAGAAATTACAGGCTTTTTTACCAATACTACCGATCAGTTTTTGGGAGCCAATTCCATTACTGAATCCCACATTTCTACGATTACCGATACGATTATTCTCTTACAGTACGTAGAAATTCGCGGAGAGATGTCCCGCGCCATGAACGTATTTAAAATGCGTGGTTCTTGGCACGATAAAGGCATCAGAGAGTACGTTATTAGTTCTGATGCACCAGAAATTCCCTTTATTAAAGAATCTTTCCGTAACTACGAGGGTATCATTAGTGGTTCACCTTCTCGGGTATCACTAAATGAAAAGAGTGAACTTTCAAGAATTGCTAGAAATGTCAAGGATATTAATATCGATAGTACCAAAGACGAAAAATAGAAAAATAGCAGATGACTGTTAATATTCTGCAAATTGAGTCCTTTTTACAGAGTCAGGTTACTCCCTTTGCCAATAAAATAGATCGCTGTCCCCAGGCTTTAAAATTAGCCTTAGAGCAAATGTGTGATCGCTCCTGGTTAGCTTTAAAAGTCATACCAGAATTGGGTGGTGCTGGCATGAACGAACCAGATTATGGGCGAGTACAAATATCCCTGGCAAGGGCATCGGGGGCATTGGCTTTTTTACAGACTCAACATCAAAGTGCGATCGCAAAATTAGCTCAAAGTCAAAATAAATCACTGCAACGAGAATTTTTGACTGGGGTAGCCAAGGAAAACACTTTAATCGGTGTGGGTTTTTCCCATCTGCGTCGTCGTGGGGTGCCAATGGTGCAGGCAACTGAAACAACCGATGGCTATCTTGTAACAGGAAAAGTGCCCTGGATCACTGGTTATGGTTTTTTTGAGCACTTTATTCTGGGAGCAAACCTACCTGACGGTAGAGAGCTTTATGGATTACTGCCGTTACAAAATGAGGTGCAGTTTGAGGGGGGAGAAATCATCTGTAGTCAGCCAATGGATTTAATTGCCATGACTGCCACTAATACCATCAGTGCCCAAATTAATCAGTGGCAGTTAAAGCGCGATCGCCTGGTAACGATTAACCCAGCAGGGGCAATTCATACCAGTAGCCGTAAAAATATTCTCCATCATGGTTTTTTCGCTCTGGGCTGTGCTTATGGGGGATTAGATATTCTTCAGGCGATCGCCGAAACTAAACAGCTAGAGTTTATCCAAGAATCCTGGCAATCTTTAGAGCAGGAAGTACGAACCAAAGAACAACAAGTGTTCTCCTCCCTATCAGACAACCAGTCAACTTACCAACAACAATTACAACTTCGTATTGAGACAATTGATTTAGCTCAACGCTGTAGTCTGGCGGCGGTAGTTGCCTCCAGTGGCGCTGCCAATGATCTCAACTCTAGTGCAGGTAGAGTATATCGCGAGGCTCTGCTGTTTAGTGTTTCAGCTCAAACTACTGATGTCATGGAAGCCAGCTTGAAACGTTTATCTAAGTCGCGTAAAGCCTCGCGAGTCGCTGATTAATAACCAATTATCAGGGTAACATCAATATCTTAAGCAGTTTGCCAGTTTACGTAAGGTAATTTACTTGCTGTTGCTTTAATATTTTCTGCATTACTAATCAACTGTCCACAATTATCCCAAGTACCGTTGAGAAACATTTGTCTCGAACCTTCGTTCATTTGTACGGGTACAGATAGATGATCGTTTTTTACTGTCATCGTTTCCAAATCAACGGTTAGATTTGCTGCGGGATTTTCCTTGATTAATGTTTGTAGTTGCTGCACTTTTTCTGGAGAGGCAATGACACAGGGAACACCAATCGCCACGCAGTTACCAAAAAATATCTCGGCAAAACTCTGACCAACAATCGCCTCAATACCCCATTTAGACAAAGCTTGGGGAGCATGTTCACGGGATGAACCACAGCCAAAATTATTGTTGACTACGAGAATCTTTGCATCCTGATATTGTGGCTGATCGAAAGGATGCTGCCCATTAGTTTGGGCACGATCATCAGCAAAAGCGTGTTCTCCTAAACCATCAAAGGTAACGCAGCGGAGAAAACGCGCCGGAATAATGCGATCCGTATCAATATCATTGCCTTCAACTGCGATCGCCTTACCAGATATCTGCTTAACTTGACTCATAGCTTGATTACTAATTACTGACTGTTTAATGGTAAATGATCAAGAGCCTGACTCTAATCTTTCTTCCCAGTCGCGATCAATTTTATCGACATTTCTAATGTTTTGCTCTAAAAGATCATCTTCTGTAGTGTAGGTAATATCGCCATCACCAATTACTTTTTGTTCAGCAAACTGGCTAGCATAGGTAAGTTTCTGGCGGAGAGACTGATTCGGTTGACGCAGAGCGATCGCTCTTTGCTGACGAGACTCATTCCTCTGAACTATCTTCGGGTTGCGCCCTTGAATCCAGAAATAGCGTACCAAAGGAATCAAGAGATATAAAATACCATAACCCAATAAAACCCCTTGAATTGAAGCAACAAACGCCACAATACCACCTAATTCTGCTGCGATCGCGCCATCCTGCAATAAAACCTCTAAGACAAAAGCCAGAGTAATATTCAATGCCCCTAGGCCAGCAGCCAGGGTAATTTGACCACCACTTGCTTGGCTAAAACGCCAGAGCTTTTCTTCCAGATAACTTTGAGCAGAAATTGATTCTGAACGTCTGCGACTCGCCATTACTTGAAGTTCAGGAAAATAGTAAATTATTTCGCCTTGAGGGGAAACTTCTGGATAACCGTTAAAGCGAGTCAAAACAGGAATCATATAATCCTCATCCTGATCCATTTTATCCACATAAGGAGCAATTTGTTCTCCTACCACAGCCCCTTGATTGCTTTGGATTACAGCGCCAATGGTTTGCCAACGCTCTTCTTCTAAATCGGCATTGGGATTACCATCGCCAAACAAGAAAGAAAAGACAGATTCTAAAAAATTCATTTGATAGCCATCTTTTGCCTCTTTTCGCCGCTGACGGCGACGACGATTATAGCCAGGATCGAACCACCAAAAGATATCACCAATCCAAAAACGAGGGACAAAAAATCCACCCCCGTAGCTACCGCCTCTGCTACGATTTCCACCACCTTCTCGATCATTATTAGAAGAATTCATGGCAATTACAATAGCAATAATTGCTGCCACCATCAGCAAGATCGAAATGATCAAGATAATGCCAAAGGAAATACGAATTAGATAAAATAAGACTCGCCAGATTTTCTCCCAGGTTTTTTGCCAGCGCAGTTGCCAATACTTATTCCGCAGAATAGAGCGGAAGTTTTTGGGAAACAAATAAACCACATCTCCCGAATCTGCCACCTGGAGATGTCCTCCAGCCTCACCAGCTAAGGCTAACAACCCCTGTTGGGCAAAATTTAGTTCCAGCCCTGCTTGCGCTGCCACATCGCCCACCGTGACTCGATAATCTAGCTTTTCAACTGATTTAATAATCTTTGGGTTTGGGGTCATTATCTACAACAGAAAAGTAACACTTGCTTACTCACTATTGTATCGTTTTCAATCTGCTAAATTGCTGGCAGCTTAATCAATGATGTAGTTGAATCTTAGATCCGTTGCAGTATGCTTAATCCATGAGAATCTGTACCACAGGTATTAAAGAGATGGTATTTTTGAGCCAATGCCTGAACTCTTTCTGTTTTGCCAGGACTAGGTTGCCAAACTTTGGGGTTATTGTAGGCATAATAAGTCTCTACACCATCAATACCTAATTTTGCGGCAGAGGGAATTAACTGTTCCCCAGAGCGACGATAACGTTCTGGATGAGCGAGAACTGCTAAACCACCTGCCTGATGAATGCTATCGATCACCTGTTTTGCCTCAGCATCCTTTCCTAGAGGCTTCTCCCCTTGTAGATATAAATTTAGAGATGGATGTTCGGGGTCAAACCCATATCCTAGTATATGTACTTCAACTTCCAAAAGCTTAGAGGTTATTTCCACTCCTGTCCACAAGTGAGGTAAGTTAATATTCTCATTGTCTGAACCTATGACATCAAGATGTTGTTCTGCTTGGAGATAGCTATCAACAGAGTGGTGATCTGTAATCGCCAAGCCTTTGAGTCCTAAAGAGATTGCCTGCTGCAACAAGGCTGATGCTGTCAATTGACCATCGGAAGCAATAGTATGTAGATGGAAATTATAGAAGCGAGGACAGCTAACATAATTAATCGTTTCCCAAATACTTTTTAAGTAAACAGTGTCTTGTGCTGTTGGTTTAAGAGAATATGTAGCAACCATACGCATCAAAGGGTGGGAGAAAAATGTTTCTAATTGTTACAAATACCATAACAAAATAAAACCCCTCTTGGGGAGTTGATTTGAGAG
>CBDUCX010000068.1:0-19881 GCA_965365755.1 uncultured Pleurocapsa sp. | reverse complement strand
CTTGACTGGATGATCGCCCTTTTGCTAAAATTATTTTCATAATGGGAGTAGTTGCATCTATCGATGAGCGCTTATATTCCAATTATGAAGAGTATTTTTTGATTTAATCAGAAAAAGCGATCGCCTGTCAAGAAAATTGTCGTTTTTTCGGCGCTCAAATTTAAAATTTAAATCTTGATATTGTAGACAGGGTAAAGATCGTAGCTGTTTACCTTTGCTTTGTAAATTATTATATCATGGGATGACACTATGGGTTTCCCCTTATTCGGCTCTGGGTAGCCGAGCGATCGCAATACTGATAATTTATAAAGCTTTATTCTTTAAATGATCTACAGAATCAGCTAAGAAACTCAATTATGCGATGGAACTGTTAGAAAATATGAGAAACAAATTGCCCCAGAAATTTAATTAATGAAAAAATTTCGCTTTCTCTATTTTGCCTGTTCCATTTTCTTAGTAATTCTAGTTTTTACTAAAATTACCCCCGCCCAGATAGTTGTACCCATACCCGAACCAATTGAAAAGTCAAAATTCTCTGTCGGATTGGATGAAATTGTTCAAATTCCCAACAGTGGAACAGATATACAAAAAGCTGCCCGTTTAAACCTACTTACCCATGCAAGAGATGGTAGTGGAAGATTATTTGTTAACGATATGCGTGGCAAATTGTATATCATTGTTGACAACACTGCTACCGTTTACATGAATCTGAAACAATTAATTTGTGCCGACTTTACCTATGAAAGTGTTCAACAGGGTTTTGCGTATTTTACCTTTCATCCAGAATTTGCTCGTAATGGAATTTTTTATACTGTAACTAGCGAAATCAAAGATAGCGGTACTCCTGACTTCCCCGTTACCAAAACGATTCTGGACAGTGATCAGAACATTATCGAAAGCTCTCACCACGATGTAATTCGCGAGTGGAAGGCAACAAAACCTTCTAGCAATACTTTTGCAGGAACATCCCGTGAAATTTTACGCCTTGAAGAACCTTACTCAGATCATAATATTGGACAAATAGGTTTTAATCCCAATGCCAAACCAGGGGATGATGATTATGGTCTGCTATATATTGCAGTAGCTGATGGCGGTAGTGATGGTTTTCCTGTTAGCGATACCGATCCTTTGGATAATGGACAGGATTTGGGTACACCACTGGGTAAAATCCTGAGAATCAATCCTTTGGGCAATAATAGTAGCAATGGTCAATATGGCATTCCTAGGGATAATCCTTTTGTAGCGGATAACGATCCTCAGACTTTGGACGAAATCTGGGCTTATGGACTACGTAATCCCCATCGTTTTTCTTGGGATACTGGTGGTGATGGCAAAATGTTAATTGCAGATACTGGTCAGGCTTTTATTGAAGAAGTTAATCTTGGTATCAAAGGAGCTAATTATGGTTGGGGTGAGCGGGAAGGTACTTGGGTGATCAAGGAAAATAACGAAAATGTTTTGTTCCCATTACCTCAAGATGATGCGAAATATAATTACACTTACCCTGTTGCACAATACGACCATGATATCCCGCCAGAAATAGAAGGCTCATACCCAATTGCGATCGCTGGTGGTTATGTATATCGAGGCAAGGCAATTCCCGAATTAATGGGTCAATATATTTTCGCCGACTTTGGTAGTGATGCCAGGTTTTTCCATGTTCGGGTGGATGAACTTGTTGATGGCAAACAGTCAGAAATAAAAGAACTTAGGCTGTTTGATGGCGATCGCGAAGCTTCTTTTTTAGAAATTATTGGTCAAGGACGCTCCGATGTAAGATTCGGGATAGACGAAGAAGGAGAAATCTATGTGACATCCAAACAAGATGGCAAGGTCAGAAAACTCGTTCCTTCGCCGAAAGATTAATCTTAATTTCTAAGTTAGGTCATCCCCTCAATGTAATATAAAGAGTTTTGTAATCGCGATCGCAATTGCTCAAAAAAGATCAGCAGACATAATAGTATCAGTTACTAAAATCAACTCCTGCATAAAGATCCGCTAGTTCCAATTGCAAATCTACAGAAGTCAAACCAATCTCCGAGTCTTCTGCTTCATATTCAGATAATAACCATCCCGATTCGGTTCTAGCATATTGCATTACATGATATTTTTGCTGTGAAATCAAAATATATTCCTTCATTTCAGGAATCGAACGATAGTAAGTAAACTTATCTCCTTGGTCGTAATTTTGAGTAGAAGGAGAAAGAACTTCCGTTATCATTACAGGATTAGTCACTGTAGTCGTACCTTTATCTGCATAGACAGGTTCTCCCTGAATTAACATGACATCGGGATAGGTATAAACACGATGGCGAGGTATCCACAACCTAATATCAGCTATGTATACGCGATAGTTTTGTTTTTTGAGGTTAAATTTTAAATTGCTATACAGATTCCCTGAGATTTCATTATGATTGGTCGTTCCTCCTATCATGGGAATGATTTCTCCGTCGCGGTACTCGCTTTTGTCTTCTGCTTCTTCCTCTAACTTCAGATATTCTTCTGGAGTATAGTTACGAGCTTGTAATTGCATATAGGGATACCAACTTTACTGCTGTGACATCCTCCCTCAGTAAACTGAGGGCTTCCCAATCTCGCGACTGAGACTTTACTGCCCAACGCCACTTGTCTAGACAATCATGATTAGCTCACTTCGGCCCCCGGCAGCCCGACTTGACAGTCAATTTATTCCCCGCAAGCCCTGCGGTACTAACGTATTCGAGAATACTAATACTCCTAATTACGCTTGGAATTTTACAGATGCGGCTCTCGCATTAAACCCATTTCCAAATTTTCTAGGTGCTTCTTGATTCAGTCGCTATTTGTTGGAAACCAACAAGACCGCGCTGAATCGCTAATTGTACGAGATTACAGCGATTTCTAGCTAGATTTTACGTACAAAAATATTATACAACAGCTGAAATTATCGTTATACAAAAGACTTCTTGCGTGAGGTCAGGGAAAGGGGGAAAGGAGAAGGGGAAAAGAAGCATTTGTGATACCTTTAACCTTTGACCAAAACCAAACCGAGGTTTATCGTATTTATGCAAGAGTTCTAAAGATTATGTATCGAAACTGTAAACTGATAAACCTAGCCCAAAATTCATCCCTTCGATAAATCGAGGGACTACATGCGGCTAAAGCCTTTGTTTTGGAAGAAAGTTAATTTTAATTAAACTTGCTAAGGCATCCCTTCAATATTCAAACGGATACGATAAAGACTGTTTCTAGCTGTAATATAAAGAGTTTTGTAATCGCGATCGCCCCAAGCGATATTAGCAGGAGGTTCTGGTGTTTCAATAATGCCTAGTAAATCTCCGTCGGGAGAGAAAACCCACACTCCACCTGGTCCAGTACTATAAACATTTCCTTTGATGTCTACCTTCATGCCATCTGCTGCTCCCTTCTGGCTAGGAGCTTTCAGTTCGGCAAAAACTCTACCGTTTTCTAAGGTTCCATCTGACTTGACATCAAATACGCGAATATGACCCTTTTCCGAATCATTCACATACAATTTTGTTTCATCGGGGGAAAAAACAATTCCATTAGGGCGGACAAAATCATCTACTAGTAGAGTTAGCGTCCCATCTGATGCTAGGCGATACACACCATAAAACCCTAGTTCTTCTTGTTCAGGTTTGATTCCATAGGGAGGATCGCTAAAGTAGATACTACCATCCGATTTAACTACCAGATCGTTGGGACTATTGAGCTGCTTTCCCTGATAATCACTAGCTAAAGTTACAACGGTGCCATCTTTTTCAGTACGAGATACCCGACGATTACCATGTTCGCCAGTAATTAAACGTCCCGATTGATCGAAAGTATTACCATTAGCATTGCCAGAAGGCTGACGAAAAATTTCAGTTTCTTGCTTGGGCTGCCATTTATAAATAGTATTAGCGGGAATATCACTAAATAACAAAAAGCCATCGGGATGCCAAAGAGGTCCTTCGGTAAATTCAAAACCTGTTGCTACCTTTTCAACTTGAGCATCGGGAGCAATAATTTCGCCTAAATTGTTTTGTTTGGTATAAAACCTGTGTACCATTATGTGTCGGTAAGTTTCACCTGGACGCAGAATAACCGAGGAAAAGTTAGGTTGATTAACTGAGTCGGGAAAATGTTGTGTTTCCAAGCACAAACCTTGATGATTTTGATAAACAACATCTCCTTTCCCTTTTGTTTCCAACTCACCAATATTTCCCGAGAAAAACTGCATTCCTGGCTGATTAGTATGAAGCTCCATTACCCTACCAGAAAGAGGTTCGTACAGAGTAGCTGCTAGTTTAATCTTGTCCGATTCCCCATTCAAGACATAATTGAGATCGTAGCCCCCTGGATATTTTTGCTTGAGGGTGTTGCTTAACTGATTCATTCCCTCACCAATCAACCGAGGCTGGGTGAAATCATAGGGTGTATCTTTAACTGATTCGATCTCTCCTGTAGGTATGCGCTGTTCGTTGCTAGGGGTATATCTATCGGCATTGAGGGTTAGATATTGCCCGAGAATGTTTCCATGATCGTGACCAGCCAAGTTCCAATATGAATGATTAACGAGATTAACAGGAGTAGGCTTATTAGTTGTCGCAGTCATTTCCAACTTCAACTTATTATCATTAGTCAGAGTATAAATTGCTGTCACTTCTAAATTACCTGGATAGCCTTCTTCTCCATCAGGACTGAGATAAGTTAGTTTTAGCGCCTGTCCTTGACTACTGTTGATCGGTTCAGCTTGCCAAACCACTTTGTCAAAACCTTGAGCACCACCGTGTATGTGATGGGGAGAAGCATTAGCAGCTAGATTATATTCTTGACCATCGAGAGTAAACCGAGCATTTTTAATCCTGTTAGCGACGCGACCAACAATTGCACCAAAGTAGAGGTTAGTTGCAAAATAGTTTTCTAGATCATCAAATCCCAGTACTACATCCTCTAAGTTACCTTGATTGTCAGGTAAGTGTAATTCAGTCAAAATCGCGCCGTAGTTGGTTATCTTGGCCACTAAACCATTGCTATTGGTTAAGGTATAAAGATGAACTGTTTGCTCATCTTCTGTCCGACCAAATTCAGTCTTAGTTACTTGATTGTTTTCTTTTGAGGAGTAGTTATTTTCCGCGGCATAAGATTGGTTTGGCTGAAATCCTTGATCGGGATCTAGGTTTACTGACAGTAAACTAATTCCTATCATGGTAAAAGCTGTGAGAAATGTTTTTAGCATTGAGCAAGAGAAAATATGGGCATTTTTGGTCATTGTAGTCTTTTTACCTACCCCATACCTACCCAATACTTTGATTTAACGTCTGATGTGAATGAGATTGCTATAATTCTATTTGCTTAAACAGTCGTATTTTTTGATTAAATCCCAGCTTATGCTGCTAGTTGCTTCTTTTATCTTGGCATTTATTTTTGCCAGCTTTGTCGAATATTGGCTTCATCGCTTGATGCATATCTTTCCTCATTTTGGTCGAGACATCGTTCCCCACTATGAACATCATCGAGAGAATACGGCTAACGGAATGTTGCTAGAGTTTAAGGATTATTCGATGGTTGTACCCTTGAGCTTGGTAGCATTTTTTATTTCGATACCTGTGGGAATTAGTTTTTTTTCGGGAAGTTTGGTCTATGCTGCTTTCTCTGCCTATGCTCATCAACTACAGCACGAAAATCCCATCAAGTGCGTGTGGCTAAAAATGCCAGTTCACTATGTTCATCATAAATATAATCAATGGGAACACAACTTTGGTTTGGCAGTGGATTGGTGGGATAAGCTTTTTGGTACTTATAAAGCAGTAGATTGGTTAACCGAGAAAGAATTAGCCAACTCTGATCGCGGATATTGGCAAATTAAATGGTAGTAGCAACCTATAAAGTGCATCTAGTTTGAAACCAGTAGTTTTTAAGATAACTCCACAGTAGCTAAATCTCTATCCGAGGAAGTTTTAATATGAATATTCTTGAAGCATATATTATTAATAATTTTGGCTACTTCGGAAAACCAGAATATCACCCTGTAAATCAAACTGCCAACAGCAAGGCGTTTGAGTAGATATTCTCCCAATCAATTGTTTTGTTGATCAAGAAATCTGGCAACTTGGACATTAAATTGATCAGCATTGACTAAAAATACCCAATGATTACCAGAAACCTGCTGAATTTCTAGATTAGTTAAATAACGACGATAAGGTTTTAGTTGCCATTGAGTACGATTTAGCCCCTCAGTCGGCTGGATAAACAAACTGGGAATCGCCAAGGGTTTAGTTAAACCTGACTGCTGCATCACATCGGTAAAGATTTGATTACGGGCGGCGGTCGTAAATTTACTTCCCCAAGTTCCATCGGGTTTGGGTTCGATACTGGCTTGAAATGTGGTTTGTTGTAGATCAGTCCATTGGCGATATTGTTTGAGATTTTGAGCGAGTTTTACTGCTGCCTCTTCACTAGTAAAAGGCCCCATACCCTGGAGGAAGGGCAATACTCGATATAGCAGAGGAAAAGTGATTTTTAGCCAACTGGGTAACTTATCCACATAAAATGGATCGACTAAAATTAGACTAGAAAAACGTTGCGGGTTCTGAGTTGCCCAAATAGTAGCCAGTTTTCCACCCCAAGAATGACCTAAAATGTGCGCTTGTTTCCAGCCGAGATGGTTCATTAAAGCTTCTAAATCGGCAATTATCTCTGCTGAACTATAGCCATGATCGGGTTTGCTGCTTTCTCCATGCCCCCGCAAATCGGGAGCAACTACATGATAGCGATCAGCTAAATACGTTCCCAAACTAGACCACCCCACCGCACAATCAGCTAAACCATGCAGTAGAAGTAAAGGTTTTTTGACCTGAATACTGTCTCTTGAACTATCTTGATCGGATAAATCGCCAGAGAAATCCCATTCTAAATAAGAAATCTCAATTTCTCCCCGTCGGTAAGAATGGCGTTGAGCAATATCTAGCATCGTTTTCTCAAATTATCTCAATTTCCTAAGTGTTAAACTAGTTTAAAGTTAAACAACCCATAATTAATGTTCGAGTTACAAGAACAAAGCCCACTATCATATCTCAAGCAGCTTAGCCCTACTCATCGCTTTGGCACGGTTGCAGAAGCAACTATTGATAGCACTCATCCTAGTCCCAAAGTTTTGAATCGAGATTCAATTAAGATTTTAAGTTGGAATATCGCTAAAAATAATCATAATTACGATTGGAGTAATGACTTTTTAGCCATTATTGAACAGCATCAACCTGATAAGATCTTCCTCCAAGAGGTTCGTCTCTGCGCTATTAAACAACACATTCCTGAACTGGCATCAATGGGCTGGAGTTTTGCCCCAAACTTAATTGATACTCTGGACAATACTTACTCTGGGGTATTAACCGCGACTAAAAGCGATCGCCTTAATAGTAAAGCTAAAATTACTCAACACCAAGAACCCGTAACAGGCACTCCCAAGGTTTCTCTATTTGTCGAATATTCCTTGGGTAACAATCTGGGTACTCTGCTTACAGTTAATACTCACTTAATTAACTTTGTTGAAACTAGTAAATTTCAGGCTCAACTAAGGGAAATAGAGGAAATAATTTATCAACATCAAGGAGCAGTAATTTTCTCTGGAGATTTTAATACTTGGAACCGTTCGCGCTGGATATTACTATTACATATGGCTCGTAGACTGGATTTAACCCCTGTCTCCTTTCCCCTAGTTGAAGCTCTAAAAATCAAACGCTTTCTACTGTCCCCCCCCCTAGATTATATTTTTTATCGAGGATTTAAACAAAAAACTGCTAGTGCCAAAGTAATCGATACTATCTCATCCTCAGATCATAATCCTCTCTTGGTAGAGCTTTCTATGTGGACTTAGTAAAAGAGAAGCCTCCCGATCTATTCAAATAACTACTACCCATTACCCATTACCCACTACCCACTACCCATTACCCATTACCCACTACCTACTACCCACTACTTACTACTTACTACCCACCTATATGCTGCTAGGGATTAATCTAGTTTCAATTTATAGTGTCGCCACAGTAATCGTATATAGTGTCGGAATTATAACTGCTGCCCATGCAGTGATGGTGGTGCGTTCCTCTCGTGGCGCGATCGCTTGGGGCATATCTTTGATTACTTTTCCCTGGTTAGCCATCCCTCTGTATTGGATTCTGGGGAAGAATCATTTTACGGAATATGCCGAGGCTTTACAAAGTGCTTATCGGGAGCATCACCAATTGGTCAGCCAAGCATATGGCGCAATTTTAGAATATAAAGCAGTACTTCCCGATAAATTTTCTGCCCTGGAAAAACTGGCGGAAGTCTTTTCCCCCCTTCCTTTTACTATTGGCAACGGGATAGAACTATTAATTAATGGTCAGCAAACCTATGAGGAGATGTTACAGGCGATCGCTCAAGCCCAAGACTATATTTTGCTGCAATCTTATATCATCAACAACGATCTGATAGGTAACAAGTTCAAACAAGCTCTAATTGACCGAGCTAACCAGGGAGTTAGAGTTAGTCTACTCTACGATAAAATTGGTTCACGAAAACTCCCCCGCAACTATTTAAAATCTCTCCGACAACATGGCATTAGAGTCAATGGCTTTGGCAGTACGAGAAGAAAAGGTAACCGCTTTAGAATTAACTTTCGCAACCATCGAAAAATTCTGATTGTCGATGGACAAGTAGCCTTTATGGGGGGTTTAAATATTGGCGATGAGTATTTAGGTAAAAATCCTCGTTTTGGCTCCTGGCGAGATACTCACCTGAAAATTTGTGGTGCTGGAGTTCAATGTTTACAGAGCATCTTTCTCGGAGATTGGTACTGGGTAACTAGAAAAATTCCTCAAGTTTGCTGGCAAGTACAACCGTCGACCAAACATAATCAAACAGCACTAATCTTCCCCACAGGGCCCGCCGATAAACTCCATAACTGTAATTTATTTTTTCTAAGTTTAATTGAGAGAGCTAAGACTAGCTTATGGATTGCTAGTCCTTACTTTGTCCCAAACACCTCTGTTGTCAATGCACTCAAGTTAGCTGCCCTCAGCGGTGTAGATGTGCGAATTATGTTACCGAACCGCCCCGATCATCTCACTGCATATTTATGCTCTTTCTCTTACTATACAGAGCTTCAAGCAGTAGGGATCAAACTATATCGCTATCGCTCTGGATTTATGCACCAAAAAGCGATCCTAGTCGATCACGATATCGCAGGAATAGGCACCGTTAATCTTGATAACCGCTCTTTCTATCTCAATTTTGAAGTAATGACTTTTTCTATTGATAGTCACTTTATCCAAGGTGTTAAAACAATGCTGCAAAAAGATTTACATTCTTCTCGCTTAGTAAATCTTGATGCCTATCAGAAAAAGCCATTTTGGTTTAAATTGGCTGCAAGGGTATCTCGCTTGTTAGCTCCGATCTTATGAACTACTGCTTGTGAACTACTGGCTGTCAATAATTTATAAAAATTACCGCCAAAATTCCTAACCCTAAAACGTTCCTAATAAAACTAACAGAGTGAAAGAACACACAACCACTAGAGTAACTCCCAGAATCATTAACCACGGTTCGCGATTGGTTTGATCTAGATATTGGTTGACTTTTTGATCTCCTGGTTCGGGATGCCAAATCATTGGTTTCATTGCCATTACCTCCTAAATTTTCCAGACAAGGGATGTAATTTTACTTAAAATCACTCAAGGCAGGTTTTAAATTACAACCTTAAGCAAGTTAGTATTTCAGCCTAAAACAGCAACACTCAAGCAATACTAACCAAGGGATTTCCTCTTTTTCAAAAGGATGATTTAGAGTTCCACCAAAAATACTAACTAGTGCATTAACTCTCTCATTTCTATTTGAGAAAATATCAGCTTTTGAGTTGAGTGTCACTGCTTTTATTTAACGAGACAGATATTAGATAAAACAGACTATTTGACCTCCTTTTAAGATATGGACAAAGCTGCAATCTCTGTCAGTAGAAGCTATAATTTGCCTCTTGTATTAAGATATCACTTTATTCTTTTACGACTCAGCAAATGATACATAAATTTACTTATTATTTTAATTTTTCAGCTATTGTTTGCAGATTAAAAAATCCCAAGTTACTTCTTAACTAGCTCTCTTACTGTCTTTAAATTGATCATAAATATACTCTTGGCAACCCGAAGGCTATTTATCTCGCTTAGTTTGGGACGGGTCGCCTAATCGCATTCTTAGTAAGTTAACCAGTTCTATTTAAATATTGGGATCTCGCTCAAATTTGAGATTCTCTGTTAAAAAAACAAAATAAAATAAAACAAAACTAAATAAACCAAAATTGATGCATCACGTCCATAAATATTTTATTAGAATAAAGATGAAATCAATCAAGGTTGCTTCCTCTGCTGAAAACAGACAAGCCAACCTCAAGTTAAGAAAATTAGTGTGGAGTGAGAGTAATTAAGAAGAGGCTTTTGCCTCAGTCAAACTCTTATGATCGTGAGTTGTAAGACCATGCTAAAAATCATCATTTTTTCCAGCTTCATGCTTTTCTTTATTCTGTTTTGGGGTTGGATATTGTGTAGTCCGACAGATCTTCCCTCTCCCAGCGAACGAATATAGCAAACGAATATAAGTTTTTAAACTAGACGCGGTTTAGTTGCACCAGGCGTTAACAAGGGTGATGTCAAGAGGGGCTGTTAACTAGGAGTTCCTCAGGTATTTACGACGCGAAGTTAGTCCTTGAGGATAAGCCCCGTGAGGGAACGGGGTATGAGTGTCTTATCGCACAAAAAGATAAGATATTTAAGACTGAAAAAATCCCATAGGCAACTGAGCAAGACAATGACTAGTACCGAATCCATCAACAGCGCCATCGATCTTAACGATCCAAAATATTATTTTAATCGGGAACTAAGCTGGTTAGAGTTTAATCGACGGGTTTTAGCAGAAGCATTGGATAAGAGGACACCGTTACTAGAGCGTCTCAAGTTTCTGGCGATTTTTAGCTCTAACCTAGATGAATTTTTTATGGTCAGGGTGGCAGCCTTAAAAAAGCAAGTGGCGGCAGGAGTAAGCAAACTACCAGCAGATGGTCGTACTGCCAAACAACAGCTAGAAGAGATCGCCAAAGTTTTGACACCAATGTTTCAAGAACACCATCAGCATTTAGAGAAAGTTCTCAGAAAGGAATTAACTAAATCAGGAATTCATATTTTAAATTATGTAGATCTCAATCAGGAACAAAGAACTTACATTAATGGTTACTTTGAAGATTATATCTTTCCGGTTCTAACCCCCTTAGCAGTAGATCCATCTCATCCTTTCCCTTATATTTCCAATCTCAGCTTAAATCTGGCTGTGGTGCTCAAAGATCCTACAATTGATAACGAACTATTTGCCAGAGTTAAAATTCCCAAAGTATTACCCCGCTTTGTCGCCCTACCAGAAGAATTAAGACAAAGACATCGAGGTAAAAGTGGAGTTTGGACTGGAGTACCAATAGAACAAATTGTGACTCATAACTTAGAGTATCTCTTTCCAGGGATGAATATTTTAGAGTCTTATGCTTTTCGGGTAACTCGCAATGCAGCCTTGTCAGTGGAAGAAGATGAAGCCGATGATTTACTATTAGCGATCGAAAAAGAACTTCAAAAAAGACGTATGGGTGGTTCTTCTGTACGTTTAGAAATTGAAGCTTCTATCCCGCCTGAACTTCGCTCTACCATCATGTCTGAACTAGCTTTAGAAGAAAACGATGTTTACGATGTTGATGGGTTATTAAGTTTAGGAGATTTAATGTCTTTTATGTCCTTACCTCTGCCAAAACTCAAAGATCAACCCTGGAATGCTGTTTTACCCCCCCGTCTTAGTTGGCTACAGGAAAAAGAAGACCAAGACATCGGCGAGGGAGAAAATTTTTTCAATGTAATTCGTAACGGAGATCTGTTAGTTCATCACCCCTATCATTCCTTTAGCAGTACTGTCCTGCGATTTATCACCGAAGCAGCTTACGATCCTCATGTATTAGCGATCAAAATGACTTTGTATCGTACTTCTGGGGACTCACCGATTATCAAGGCTCTGATTACAGCCGCTCAAAATAATAAGCAAGTAGTAGCATTAGTCGAGCTGAAGGCTCGTTTTGATGAAGAAAATAATATTCTTTGGGCAAGAAAGTTAGAGAAGTCTGGAGTTCACGTAGTTTACGGTGTAACGGGACTTAAAACCCATACTAAAATCACTTTGGTTGTACGCCAAGAGAAGGAAAAAATCCGCCGTTACGTCCATATCGGTACTGGTAATTACAATCCGAAGACGGCAAAGATATATACTGATTTGGGTCTATTGAGCTGTCGCCAAGAGTTGGGAGCAGATTTAACCGATTTATTCAATTTTTTGACTGGCTATTCACGACAAAAATCTTATCGGAAATTGCTGGTTGCTCCAGTTAGCTTGCGGGGACGCATGATTGAGATGATTAACCGCGAAGCGGAAAATTGTCGCCAAGGAAAATCGGGACGCATTGTGGCTAAAATGAACTCCTTAGTGGATCAGCAGGTCATTCAAACTCTTTATGAGGCTTCTCGGGCAGGAGTTGAAATTGACTTAATTGTTAGAGGAATTAGTTGTTTACGACCTGGATTACCTAATATTAGCGAAAATATACGGGTAATTAGTATTATCGGGCGCTTTCTAGAACATTCACGTATTTTCTATTTTCATAACGCTGGGAAAGAAGAAATTTATATTGGTAGTGCCGATTGGATGACTCGTAATCTGAGTCGTCGGGTAGAAGCCGTTACGCCAATTGAGTCTCCCGAGCTCTTTAGCGATCTTCAGGAAATTTTAGGTGTGATGTTGGCTGATAATCGTAAAGCTTGGGAATTGCAGTCTGATGGAACATTTATTCAAAGAAAACCCCAAAAGGGCGAAGATGCTCACAGCAGTCACGATATCTTTATGGAAATGGCATTACAGTCAACAGGAATAACCGCAAATTAGTGTAAGCGTCCAACGAATTTGATTCGTTATATCTGAAAACGTGAGTCGGATAAGTACAAAATTTTAAGAATAGCGGCAAAACTAAATTGTTTTGATACCATCTAGATAGAAAATACAAGGCAGCAAAAAAAAATCTAAGTTTTGCTCGTCTCAGTTAAATCGCTAATAATAAAAGGGGAGGAGCAAATAATCATGTCTGACTTGAATCGTGGAATCATGAAGTTTAAGGGCGCAGATAAACCTATTCTGGTTGCTATATCCGCCGTTATAATTTTTGGTGGCATCATTGCTCTAATTTCCTGGGCATTAAAATCAGCTTACGTAGTATAGCTTTGCGTCGATAGCACAGGAAGAAAAACAAGAGGAAATTAGCTAATTTTTTTTTTCTAATAAGGGTGGTAATCCTGTGCTAAGATTATTAACCGTGACGTAAATGGGTCGATGCCCGAGTGGTTAATGGGGGTGGACTGTAAATCCACTGGCTATGCCTACGCTGGTTCAAATCCAGCTCGGCCCATAATATATACAGGAAAGAGGTTATACACCTCTTTTTTTTTTGCTTGCCAAAATTTCTGGGAGTGTTTCAAACACTCTCAGAAGCCCTTAAACACTGCCAAACATCCTTTAAAATTAGATCAGTTTTAGATCAGTTTTACATATTGGACAAGATAGATGAACTGCTGGATGCAGCCAACAAAAGGCTTAAGCAGTCAAACGCTGGCATCAAAATATTGAAGCGGGGACAAAAGTTATCATTGCGGGGAATGTTACCCCCCAAACCAGGGAAGGACAAGCAATCGCAACAGATAATAAGCTTAGGAATATATTGTAATGCTGCTGGTTTACAGAGTGCGGAGAAACAGGCGCAGAAGTTAGCAAGTCAGTTAGCACTAAAAGAATTCAAGTGGGATGATTGGACTAGCGATAACAAAAATGTTGGTAGCGTTGGTTATTGGGTAAAAGAGTTTGAAACTGATTATTTTAACCGCAAGGAAAAGAATGATCGCACTCTCACAACTTGGGATAAAGATTATAAAGGTATTTACCAACGGTTAAATCCTGCTGACAGCTTAAATGAACAGATTTTAGTCGATTTAGTCATATCAACTAAACCAGATACTAGACAGCGAAAAAGAGCAGTACTGGCAGCAAACAGCTTGGCTAAATTTGCGAATTTGGAAGTTGATTTCAATCGATACAAAGGAAACTATTCTCACCTGACAAATAAAGACAAAGATTTGCCAACAGATAAGCAAATAGTTAATTACTATCGATCTATCCCTAATCCCCATTGGCAAAGGGCTTTTGCTTTAATGGCTGCTTACGGTATCAGTAATCACGAGTTGTTTTATGTGGACTTAGAAAGTCTCACAAAACGTCCAGGGCATTAGAATTAACATTTCCCTCTTTACGACGGTCTTGGACTTCCTTGCCGATGCGCAGCGTTCCATCAGTTACCGCCTTTCTAAGTGCATCGGGAGAACTATAGTTAAGCTTTTTACAAGCTTCTGATGTGTTGAGCCATTCAATATCTTGAGGTTGGTTAACTCCAATCATTTGCCGAAATTCGTCGCGAGCAATTGCCCTGATATCTTGCTCAGTAAAATTAGCCATTTTTATCAATCAAAATCCATAAACTCATATTCATTACTGTAAAAAACTGGTGGCAATTCTCCCCACTCCTCACACCAAAAATCATCTTCATCTAAATGGGTTCGACCACATAATTCTTTCTCTCTACCTGGTTGCAAAATCATGCCGATAGCTTGACCTAACTTGCCTAATATTTCTGGTGGTGTGAGCTTGGTAGTAGTCCAAATGTGAGCATTTTGAAGGTAAATAGTATCGTTGGATTTCCACTCAAATTTGATAAATTCATAATGCCATCTGGGATCACCCCAGTCTTGGGGACGACTGGATACACTCAAAAAAAAATTTACTAGTATTTCTCTAACTTTATCAGCAGGCTTACCAGTATTACTGGGATGTCGCAAAGCTAACTGAAGCTGTGCAATTAGCATAAATGCCGTCAATCCATCAATTGAAATATTGACAGGTAATTTTTGGATTTTGGCGATCGCCTTTATATCTTTTTGTGATGGTTTCATAAATTAAAAAGGATTTTTATCGTAGTTTGTTGATACTGGTTTGGGTGCTGGGATTGGTTCAGTTTTGACTATTCCCAAGGCAGTTTCAACGTGATTTTTAAGACGTGTGGCACATTGATCAACATCATCATCTGGCGTTAGTTCGGCAAACATTTCTAAATGTTCAGTGTTGTAGTTGCCAAGATTATGGACTCGTTTGTAAGTAATTGTTTTAATTTCCATTCTTGTTCCTGGTAAAAGTTAAATAAATTCTTGCTTCTAATTGCTTAGGGGGTCTACAGGTATATTCTTCTGATTTTTCTTCAATTCTGTAGCCTAATTTTTCGAGTGCTTGAATGATGTTGTTAGTATCTGATTGTCCTTTTCATTTTGGTAAACTCAAACTACGAGCAGCGATTGCAGCTTGAATAATTTCTTCTCTAGAATCAAAATTAGCCACCAAATACTGCAACTGTTTGTATGTGGGGTGAAAGCACAATAGAGGAACATCGTTAGGATCTATGATTCTAAGATCGTTTAAAGATACCGCTTCAAAGCTGCCAGACCAAGTTTTGATATCTGCTGAAGCAGTATTCAGTTTTGTCACTACGGCAAATGAGGTATCGTAACCAACTAATCTTTTATCAGATCTAAATGCATTAGTTCTAATTTTGACAACTTGGCCAACTTGAAAATTGTTAACTAAAGGTTCATCGTATAACGAAGGTAATTCCCAAGTCTTAGTTTTCGGCACATCTCTACAGTCTATCTGTAAGACTTTTTGCTTATCTTCCGACTTATTATCGTTTTCTGGCTTAACTGCTAATACCTCCTGCTTCGGGTCGCTGCCGATATTTCCCGTATTCATTTGAGATGTATTGCCGTATCTATCTTTGTAGCTTCTTTGATTATGACTGGATAAATCGCCAGTGATAATCTGGTTGTCATTTTTAGGATTATCACTGTCAACGTTTACAGTGAGTTCGGTTCTTAATTTTGAAACAAAAGTATTGCTAACTTTACACCTTCTAGCAATTTCGCGATCGCTCCATTGTCCCCATTCTTTATCTTGGAGCAAAGTAGTTACAGCACGACGTTTATCGGCATTAGAACGACGTAAACCGTGATTGGAATTAACCCCAACAGATTCAAGAATTGCGTCTCTTTGACTGCCCTTGGATACTTCAGCTTGGATATTTGTTTGTCCAATACTCCAGGCAGCTTCGGTAGTGTGAAAGCCATCAGTTAACCAGTAGTTAGTACCGTCGTACTTGAGCTTCACAGGTGGGAATTTATCGCCCTGGCCCATGGCTTCGGCATATTCTTTTACAACTTCATGGTTTAACGCAAAACGTTGCTGAGTCCCTCCATTACGGCGTATGTCGGCTATAGCAATAGTTTGGATAGTAGGTTTGGAGCAAAACTCAATAATCTTTGCTTTATTATTTGAAGAAACTGAGCTTTCTTGATGGACAGATATTTCAGTTGGATAAAACTGCTTAACGCTGTCGTCATCGAGTTTTACCTCGACTTTTTGCAAGTAGGCTGGATTACGTTCTGAGTAAGGTAAAACCTCGCCAGTTAATTTGTCAGCTTTTACCTTTGTCCCTGCTGGGAATAAATCCCGCGTAATTTTTTGATACTGCTTTTTACACCAAATCGCCTGTCTGTTGTATAGATCAATATCTTCTGGTTCTGCCTCACATTCCCTATGAGTATCCCTGATATTGATTGACGAATTATAGTTTTCCGCTAGAACTTCCAGCTCAACACACTCTTTCTTGTCCCCTCGCCTAATCAGCTTGGGGTGATCTTCCCCAGTCCAGATATATTCTAAATAGGCTTGATTGACTAGAGTTAATTGAGCTGGACGCTCATGCTTAACATCCTCTTTCCCGTCATACAGAACCGCTACCCTGGGATAGCTATCTACCAAATACAAGCCCTTGACTTGTCCTGGTGTTGGAGTACCATTTTTAACCCACATACCTACATCAAATTTACTCGCAGTTTTTAACTCACAATGGAGCGATCGCAAATCTTCAAGACGAAACTCTAATTTATTCTTACGGTCAATGTCTTTGTCTGTGTAATATTTGCTACTTAACCTCAACAGACTTAGTTCTTTTTCTGCTTCGGCAATTTGAGCTAGAACCCGCCGGGTTTCAGCTTTACAGTTTAGACATGACTGTGAAGATTTTGGCGCGATCGCCAAACTTATGTTTTTCATCGCTATAATTTATCTAAGTGTAATTTCGGGTGTCTTCTGGTTACCGCCTTTCGGTTACTTGGGGGCTACCCACTTTTTTTAAATTCAATTGGTATTTGTTCAGAAAGAACTTTGTTTTTCAGTTCAGATACAAAGTTTCGCAAATCAATTCTTGATTCAAAGGTTGGCAGATCTGGCTCATAGTAGATATCAAATCCATCACACCAACGCTTTTTAAGACATTCAATAATAAATCCGTGTGGCTTAGGAACTTTCTTAGAGCTATTTCTATACAGCAATAGTTCGATGGAACTAACTACTCGCTGAATTGATTTTCCTGATAGTCGCCAAATGTTTAGTAATGCGTCAGGATCAAACTTTAAACCAACACCTTTAAGGAGCGAATTTATCTTAGATATATATTTCTGCTGCTGCTCCCAACGTTTTTTTTCACTTCTTTTATTTGATTCGCTGGCTAAGGATTTCAGCGAATTTTCGGCAGCAGCAGAATGACTGGAATATTTAGATGAATTTCCATTCTCTGAAAGATAAGAAAGAGGATAAACCATTAACTTGAATACGCCCTTGCCATAATCTTTGAGGATAACCACTAATCCTTGGCTTTTTTCAGCAAGGTTAATTACAGCCTTCCTGGGAGTAGTGCAATGATATTTTTTTCCCCTGACCCTCTTAATGTAAGTTTGAAATTTGGCAGAATCAAATTCTATTTCTGTCGGTTCGCTTGCCTTACATTTTTTGTACAGATAGCAAGCAATATTTATTGATGATTGCCACCAATTGTTTTTAGCAGCAAATTCCTGATGTTTCCTAGTCCAAGTCATTTACAATTTTTCTCCTGCCTTCTCGATCAATGCGTCGGTAAGCCCAATAGCAATCCCCGCAAGTTGTTCATGATCTTCGTAGCCATAATCAGCAGAAATCATCGCTACCATAAAATCTTTGACGGTTTGGGTGTAGATATTACTAAGGACTAAACGCCGTTTTGCCACTAGAAAAGAATGATTTGGTGAAAGTGGCTCGCTGTCTACTTTGTACTTTGAACTGGTTTCCATGTTGTTAAATTTATCTTGCGAGTGGATTCAGTAATTGGTGGAAGATAATTGATTGATTTCCTGTAGCTGGAGGTTAGCGAGTTCCGCCTTCGCTGCTGCCAATTGGTCGAAAATAGCAACTAGATTATCTAGCTGGGTTAGCCTATTCTCTCGACATCGTTTGAGTTGAAGCTCCAGGCGATCAACTTTCAGGATTTGCATTTCTATTTGCCTGTCTAATGGCAATTGGTTAGTTAATTTCATAGCTTTGCCCGTTATGGAAAAATTACATATGTTACGAATCGCACAAAGAGAAGTTGTTTTTAAGCAGATTGAATCAAAGAAAGTTGCGCTTTAGAAACTTTTGTTTTTAATTTTTCATAATTCTGTAAACGCTTTTCATTTATAGCTTCCATTAATAATTCAGCACTCATGCCTAGCTCTTGAGACATTTTAGAAATATTGTTCCAGGTGGGTGTTTCAGGTTTATCTGGGGAAAAGTATTTTGACAAAGTTCCCTTGTTGACACCAGTTATCTTGGAAATTTTGGTAAGACTTAGACCAAGAAATTCTTCAATAGCCATAACAAAAAAGTTTCTTATGAGCAACAAATAACTTATACAACAGTTAAATAATTGTTGTCAAGGTTGCGATATCGCAACAAGTAAAGATAAATTAAGAGAGTAAATACAAGTAGTTAGGAGAAATTTATGACACCTAATGAAGCTTTAGAGATAGTCCTTGAACTATACGACATAAAGCCTCAAAAGCTTTCGCAGGATTCAGGTGTACATAAATCAATCATCTCTAAGTATTTGAGTGGACGAGATATGCACACTCATAATTTGCAAAAGATAGTTCAAGCATTACCACCAGATGCTAGATCTCATTTCACAATGCTATTTTCATTTAGTAATAATAAAATTGCTGAAAAAAGCAACAAATCTAAAGTTTAAAATTATTAATAAAAAACTATGACTTTTGAAGAAATACAAGCAACCATTGAAGGGATGCTAAAAGTTCAAAAAGAGCTTCAAGAAACACAAATAAAGCAATCAGAAGAGATTAAAGATTTGCTTGAGCAAGGTAGAGAACAAGATAAAAGGATTCAGCAGCTAGTAGGTTATTCGATTAGTCAAGCTGGTGATGTTATTGATGTTCAAATGTCTCTTAAAGACATTTACGCCAGATTAAGCAAACTTGAAGATCAGCAAAATAGTAATGACAACTAATAGAGAAGTATATGAAGGAAAAATACTGGAAACTCTGATTAAGAATTCAGAGCGACTAGCAGTAGTAGAGCAAAAAATCGAACTAGTAGATAATAAGATAGAATTATTAGAACTAAAATTCGATGATAGGTTTGATAAATTAGATACTAAAATAAATTGGTTGTTTGGAGCTATATTTGCTGTTGGGTTTGGAATTTTAGCTACTTTGTATAGTCAACCAATTGTTAATGCTCTAAACAATTAGATTTACAAGATAAATGATATAAAAATGACACAATCTACAGATAATGAAATTAAATATATTAGAGATTTATTAGTTG
>CBDUCX010000067.1:0-19893 GCA_965365755.1 uncultured Pleurocapsa sp. | reverse complement strand
ACACCCCTACTCTAGACGGTTTAGGAGCGGTGGGAGATGGAGCCCATGCGATCGGAGAGTATGTCGATCTAGGACAGATGGTTGATCGCGCTGCTTTGCTGGCAGGCTTGATTTCCAGCTCTAGTTTAGGTACTTAACTTTGAGAAAAATAGCTGTAAAAGCCATGTTAAATCAATATTTTTTGAGTTCTCTAACCCGAATTGCCGACCTCGATGACGTTCCTTTTGAGGTTAAACCTTTAGCGCGATCGCAATGGGCAATGGGAGATTATGTAATGGGTGAAGTGATACCGCCTCTCAATCCCTCAGCCAAAGTTGAATTACCTAACGGACGATTGGCAAGTTTACTGCCAGGAGATTCAATTATCGGTGCCTTTGGGGTACGACAGGCAACCTTAGAAATTGTTGGCAATTGGCAAGATATTCCGACCGATAATTCTCTCCATGCTTTGACTCCTGCTGGGTTATTTGGTAAAGCTACTTCCGTTTCCCATCTGTTGCCATCTCCTCCCTCTGTACACTATCAAGGTCATTTACTGCGGGATGGACAGAAGCTGTCGATGAATGACTATATTAATCCGCTGCCAGAATAATCCTATCAATGCCCGACAATTATGATTATTGGTACTTCCTCAACCCCAACCAAAACAAGCGAGATTTCTCCCCTCGAAAAAAGTTCGGCGAAGTGTGCTACTTGGAAGTACAGCTTTAGGTTTAGTTTTGATTTTCTCTGCTGTGATCAATTCCTCATATAAAAAAACAAGAGTAGAAGTAGACTACGGGCAACTGCAAAAACTACTGCGAGAAGAATATATGGAAGAGGCAGTTCACGAAAGCTACGAGGCGATGCTGGAGGTGGCGGGGCATCAAGCGGAACGAAGAAGGTATATAACAGAGACGGAATTTAAAAAATTTCCCTGTGAAGATTTACGCAGATTGGATGACTTATGGAAGGAAGCTGGCAGGGATGATATTGAGGAGTGGGGAAGCGAACTATCAAAGGCTGCGGTAAGAGAGCAAAAAGACAAGGGGAAAAGAAAATATGGGATTATAAAAGGAGACGATGATAAAATGCTTCTTAAAAAACGCGCAGACGAATGTGGCCTTTAATATCAGTGCGATCTCCGCTCTTGTAGTGCGATCTCTTTTCGCCGTTTGGGTTGACGGATAAATAATTTAAAAGGATGCTATTCCCGTCGTATCAATAAATTAAGCTGAAAAAACCTGATAATTTCAAATACTTAACCCTTAGTTATCAACAGATTCTGAAATAATCTTAATAAAATTATTGACTCCATTTTGACGTAATTTATCTAACAAAATATCTAAGTTTAGCTCTATATCATTCGCTTGTTGTTGTAAAATATTAACGAGTTTTACTTTGCCAGATAATTCCACTAACTCTACTAAAAACTCGTCAGGAGAAACTGCTTTAATCTTATATGGTTTAAGAATATTTTGAGGAAAATCTGAGAGATTAGAGGTAACTATTGTATCAGCCTTTGCTTCTATTGCTGTTGCTAACACATGACGGTCTTTAGGGTCATTTTTGAAAATCTTAATTATTTCTTTCTTGGGTTCTGTTAAAGATTCAGGAAAGGCTTGTTTCATTTGTTGGAGTCGTTTATGAGCTTTTTCCTCTGCTATTTTCGGTTCTAATTTATTTCTTTTTTCCAAAATTTTAGCCAGATTGCTAGCCGTTTCTTCTAATATTTGTTCAGACGTATGAAACCTGTATAAAGAAGCTTCGGCTGCCCTGAGCAGGGTATCACAAAGAGGCATGGGTATCAACACACAAGCATCTAGAACTACAATTCTTTTTTTCACTTATTTGGCTACTAAAATAATCAGATGAATTATGGTTGATTAATAATTTCCTTAAGCTCATCAGAATCTAAATCATATAACCCATCTTCTTTAATACCAAGGGAAAACTCTTGCAGAATTTTCCGACGGTTCGCATCTCTTTTTTGTAGATAAGCAAAAACATCTACAGCTAATATTTTGCGACGATTTCCTACTTGAATATAAGGAATTTCTTTCTGGTCGAGAAGTTTTACTAAATAAGGTCGTGAAACATTCAATAAATCAGCAGCTTCTTGAGTGGTCATATACTTATTATCAGGAACAATGGTAAAAGAATTTCCTTCTCTTTTTATTTTTAATACCTCTTGAATAGTTTGATATTCGGCTTCTGACAAAGAAATTTTTTGCCCTTTATATGACAAGAAACAATCATTGGTTTTACTCATTACTTTATACCGATGAATCCTAGAATTATTGAGAGCCAATAAGGTTTATTTATCTACAACATATCAATTATCTGAAATATTCGCAATATCTGAAACAAGAGAAATAAACAAGGCGATCGCTCTTAGCTCTTGTAAGGTGCGTTAATGGAATGTAACGCGCCGCCCACCTCATTCAATGGCTCGATCCTGGTGCGTTACGCTGTCGCGCTCTACACCCTACTGGACTACTATTTTAAAAATATAATGAAAAAACAATATTTAGGAGTTACAAATTTAAAACGATGACAATCAAAGAACAACTATTACAAGAAATTCAATCAAGTTCCGATAACTTATTAGAGCAAACCCTGGATTTTTTAAGATTTCTAAAAGCTAAAGAAAAAGAAAATATAAAAACAGATGAGAAGAAAATAAATTAACGGTCGAATCTTGGGTTTGAAGATTTATCAGATAGACATCTTGTGTTTATCTGTGGATTTAACAATTTGCCTGCCAAGCGATCGCGATCGCTAGCACACCAGTAATAAAGTTCGCGACAAACCAGGCAATCCTCCCAGCATCGGACATCATTTTATGCCCAGCTTGACTGCGATTTTCAGTCCAAAACCAGAAGCTAAGGCTGTGGTAGATAAACACCACCCCTGGAAACCATGCCAGCTTGTAGCCCCATTGAGTACCCAGAATTAGCCCCACTCCTGCAATGCCATAGAGCCATCCCATTGCCGTATCAGCTTTGGCGATCGCACGTTCATATACCTCGTACTCAGGAAGTATTCCTGGTTCTACAAGACCAATTTTTGCGGCAAATTCCCGATTAAGAAGATATGTCAATTGACCAAGCCAATGAAAGACAAATCCCACGATGATAACCATCGCTCCAACGACAATATTGTCATAGGGGAAATACATAATAAACTAGATCAAGCAGAGAAAGAATTTAAAGATATCTTAGCAATTGATCGCTATCACCTCGTCCATTTAGAAAACTGTAGTTTTATCTCTAATGACCAGTTCACTGTATATTAGTACCACTGAAACTGGGAGTGGCAAAGCTCTTATTTCTTTGGGGATTATCGAACTGATTCTCAGAAAAACCAATAAAGTGGCTTTTTTTCGACCAGTGATTAGAAAACAGCCCGATAGTAAGCAAGATGAAGATATTAATTTAATTCTGAATTATTTTGCTTTAAATCAATCATATGAGCGAGCTTTTGGTTTAGACGTTGAGGAAGTTCAGGAATTAATTAGTCGTAGTAATTATGATGAAGTTTTAGACAGAATTATTGTCAAGTATAAGAGTTTAGAGCAAGATTATGACTTTATCTTGTGTGAAGGTTCTGATTATTTAGGGCAAGTCTCGGCTTTTGAATTTAATCTGAATACAGAAATTGCTAAAAACTTAGGCTGTCCTATTCTCATTTTGGGTAATGCCGAGGGCAGAACTAATCAACAGGCGATCGCTCCTGTGAAGATGTCGCTCAAATCTTATCTAGCCAAGGAATGTCAAGTTATAGGCATAGTTTTTAATAAAGCTAATCCTGAACTTTTAATCCCACTAACAGATGCTTTAACCACTCAATTTGGCAGGCTTAATTATTTACTGGCTGTAATCCCCTATGAACCTAAACTCAGTAGTCCCAGAGTTGGAGAAATTGCCCAACAACTTCAAGCCCAAGTTCTCTACGGACACAATCAACTAGATAACTTGGTACTCGGTTACGCAATTGCTGCCATGCGCTTGGAACATGCCATTACCAGAATCCAAGAAGATAGTTTAGTCATTACCCCAGGCGATCGCAGCGATCTGATTGTGGGTTTGCTACAAGTTCATCGCTCCGTCAACTATCCTCATTTATCGGGCATTTTGCTTTCAGGTGACCTACAACCAGAAGCATCAATTAGAAAACTGATTGATGGTCTTTACAATCCTCTCCCCATTCTCTCCATTGCCACTAATACCTATGAAACCGCTGAATTAGTTAAGCAGGTTCATCCTTCCCTAAAAGCTAGCGATCGCGAAAAAATTAGTTTAAGTATTAACCTCTTTGATGATCATGTCAATTTGAGTCAACTAGAGCAGCAAATTAGCACCATTAAAGTCAAGGGGATTACCCCCAAGATGTTTACCTATAATTTATTGCAGCAAGCTAAATCTCAAAAACGACATATCGTGCTCCCAGAAGGAACAGAAATCAGAATTCTTCAAGCAGCAGCATTTCTTTTAAATCGAGAGATTGTCGATTTGACTCTTTTAGGTAAGCCAGAAAAGATCGAGGCAATTATCAATCAAAATGGCATTGACTTAAATATCAAGCAACTAAACATTATCGATCCCGCTACCTCAAACAAATGCCAAGACTATGCCGCACAATTTTATCAACTGAGAAAACATAAAGGTGCGACTCCAGAAGTTGCCCATGAATATCTATTGGATAGTTCTTACTTTGGCACGATGATGGTTTACGCTGGAGACGCAGATGGTATGGTATCTGGTTCAGTTCATGCCACTCCCCATGTCCTTAGACCAGCTTTGCAGTTAATCAAAACTAAACCAGGTTTTTCCCTAGTATCTTCGGTGTTTTTTATGTGTTTAGAAGACCGAGTGCTGATCTACGGTGATTGTGCCATTAATCCCAATCCCGATGCCGAACAATTGGCAGAAATTGCCATTTCTTCAGCAGATACGGCTCAAGCTTTTGGCATTGAACCCAAAGTTGCCCTCTTATCTTATTCATCTGGTACTTCAGGTCAAGGAGAACAAGTAGAAAAAGTCCGAAGAGCAACGGCGATCGCTAGAAAACGGCGACCAAATCTCACCTTAGAAGGCCCAATCCAGTATGATGCAGCAGTGGATTTGACCGTTGGCTTACAAAAGATGCCCAATTCACAAGTTGCAGGACAAGCCTCAGTTTTAATCTTTCCCGATTTAAATACAGGGAATAATACTTATAAAGCTGTTCAGCGAGAAACTGGTGCACTGGCGATTGGCCCTATTGTTCAAGGTCTGAAAAAACCAGTTAACGATCTCAGTCGCGGTTGTACTGTGGATGACATTATTAATACTGTAGCTATTACTGTTATCCAGACTCAAATGTAGCAATTTTCGGTTACAGTTAATTCTCACTGACTTCTGACTTCTAATCAGGATCTTATCTTGATGATCTGTTGTAATATATAAGTGGTTAAGATACTCGTCAAGATAACTAAGTAGCCTTTAAAATTAGGATAAGTGAGATGAAATACTTGATAAGCGTTACGAGTACATTACTTGTAGCTATCGGCATAATTACTTTACCCTCACAGGAAGCAACAAAGGTGCTAGCTATTGGTTGCGATACTTATGAACGAATCAGAGGAGAGATCGGGCCCTGTACTGATGGGACTACTGAGTATTCTAGAGAACTTTGGTTAGAAAGATATCGTGTTTGCTTGGATGAACAGTTAGCAAGAGAAATATCTCTTTACGATAATAAAGTTGAAGCTTCTTATGCCGAGTGGGATCGAAGTTCTGAACCAGTCCTGAACTTAGATAATATTTCCGTCGAAGATAGCAGTCCGCAAGATCTATCTATACAACAAATGCGATCGACAACTTATCGCTCAAACAACGATTTGTGTAACTGAAGACATCTTAATAGCTTTAACCAAAGATCTGAAGAGTTAACTCTCTGGGAATCAAGCTAATAAGATGGCTAATCAGCAAAATATAAATAAAAATATAAATAATAGTTTAGTTGCGGAAGAAATCCGAGTGCGGGGGACTGTCCAGGGGGTAGGATTTCGTCCGACAGTATATCGTCTGGCTCAAGACTGTGGGTTAAAAGGGGAAGTTGGTAATGACCCACAAGGGGTTTTAATCAAAGTACTTGGGACTTCTAGCTCGATAAATAGTTTTGTGCAACGTTTGCAGACAGAAAGTCCACCCTTGGCAAAAATTACGGCAATTATTCGTCGTCCTAATCTAGATGCTGAGGATTTTAGGGATTTCATCATTGTTCCCAGTAATAGCGGTACTATCCGCACAGAAATTACTCCTGATGCTGCTACTTGCCCCCCTTGCCAAGAGGAAATTTTTACTGATTCCAGCCGTTGGTATCGATATCCTTTTACTAACTGTACTAACTGTGGCCCTCGTTTAAGTATTATTAAACACTTACCTTACGATCGCGCCAACACTAGTATGGCAAAATTTCAGATGTGTCCTGATTGTGGGAAAGACTATCAAGATCCAGCCAATCGTCGCTTTCATGCTCAACCCACTGCCTGCAAAATTTGTGGACCCCATGTTTGGTTGGAAAAAGTTGAAAAGGAAAGTAAGACTAATCCTAACAGTGATGAGATAGATACCGTCGCTAATTTATTACGGCAAGGATATATTATCGCGATTAAGGGTTTAGGTGGGTTTCATCTGGCTTGCGATGCTACTAATCAGGAGGTAGTGCAAAAACTACGCCACAGAAAAAAGCGTCCTCATAAGCCATTTGCTTTAATGGCAAGAGATATCAAGATAATTGAGCGGTATTGCACTCTTAGTGAAGCAGAAAAGGAACTATTAACAAGTCCTGCTGCCCCAATTGTTTTATTACGACGTAAGGAATTAGGCAATAGTCGGCAAAAATCTCAAAAATCTATCGTGGCAAATCTCCTCGCTAATTCGGTGGCACCAGACCAAAATACTTTAGGTTTTATGCTGCCTTACACTCCCCTACACCATCTGCTTTTTCAAGAATTAAATATTCCTCTGGTGATGACTAGCGGCAATTTAGCCAGTGAACCCCAATGCATCGATAATAATCAAGCAAAAACTAAGTTAGCAGGAATTGCTGATTACTTTTTGTTTCATAACCGCGAGATTGTTAATCGCGTCGATGATTCGATCGCCCGTATGATTAATTTAGATAACTCTTGCCAAATCCAAATCCTCCGTCGCGCCCGTGGTTACGCCCCTGCACCAATAAATTTACCAGCAGATTTTCCCGAAACTCCCCCTATCTTGGCAATGGGTAGTGAACTAAAAAATACCTTTTGTTTGCTGCGGGAGGGACAGGCTATTATGGCTCAACATATTGGCGATTTAGCTCATCAAACAGCTTTAGCAGCTTATCGCCATACCCTCAATCTTTATCTCGGTTTATTAGAACATCAACCAACAGCGATCGCCGTTGATCTCCATCCTGAGTATTTATCTTCTAAACTGGGCAAGGAACTAGCGATCGCTAATTCTCTAACTCTCTATGGCATCCAGCATCATCATGCCCATATTGCTGCTTGCATGGTGGAAAATGGCGTTGCTTTTCATACTTCTCCCGTATTAGGGATTGCTTTAGATGGTTTAGGTTATGGCGAAGATGGCACATTTTGGGGCGGGGAATTTCTTTTAGCCGACTACCGAGGTTATAAACGTTTGGGTAGTTTTAAACCCGTAGCGATGATTGGTGGGACACAAGCAATTTATCAACCCTGGCGGAGTGCTTATGCTCATTTAAAGCAGTATAGTTCAGACTATCGGGATTTAGATATATTTAAGTTTTTCCAGCAAAAACCAACTCAACTTCTAGATCAGATGGTGACAAAAGGGATTAATTCCCCCCTGGCTTCTTCCTGTGGACGTTTATTTGATGCCGTAGCTGCTGTCATGGGAATTTGTCGAGAGTCTTGTAGTTACGAAGGGCAAGGTGCGATCGCTCTAGAAGCTTTAGCCGAACAAGCTATCCTCAATCATCCTCAAGAAATCGAACCTTATCCCTTCTCCATCGAGAATCGAAAATTATCAGGGCAATCATCTTTACCTTACATTGAACCATATTTGATGTGGCAAGCATTATTAGCAGACTTGAAGTGTAATAAGGCTCAATCAATCATCGCCGCTAAATTTCATCTGGGATTAGCTAAAGCGATCGCTTTTTTAGTAGAGCATATTTGCCATCACAATCAGGATGTCAAAATTAAGCAAGTAGCATTAACTGGGGGAGTATTTCAAAATCAGATTTTACTTAAGCAAGTAAGAATACGTCTTGAAGCCATGAACCTCCAGGTTTTAACTCATAGCCAAGTCCCATCTAATGATGGAGGATTATCTCTTGGTCAAAGTGCGATCGCTGTTGCTCAATTTGCCAATAGCCAATAATTAAAGCTATGTGAACTTACTTCCTATTCAGAATAAGATAACAAAATACTCTATTATAATTGGTCTTAAACCAAGCTGAGATTAGTTATTTTGTTCATAGCGTAAATGAGTTCGATGTTCCTGAAAAATGCTATTGAGGTAAACATTAGTACAGATATCATAGTCTTGTTTTTTTAGACCGTTTTCTTGACTCCAATTCTGCATCATAAATAAAGATAAAGAGGCATTAAGTACTCGATTTAAGTCCCAATATGGATGGCAGTCTAAATATCTAGAAAGAGATTTGTGTAGTTCACTATTAATTTCTGCTTCTATGCTAATACAATATTCTTGATTCATTTGATTGCTATAAATAATGAATAATTAAGACTTAATTTTGCCTATTCGATAATAGAGAGTATATATTTTACTTAACTGCCTAATTGTAAAATTTGTATCAGAAAAGTGTTTTTAATACAATAAAAATTAAATACTCAATCTAGGATAAGCTCTGTGTAGAAGTTACTATCTTATTTTCTAATATTTATAAATTTTGTCAACATTCAAAATAGCTGTAGTCTTACAATAAATAGTTTTTCTACCATTAAGATATATATGAATTTTGATTTGCTCTGGAAACTCTATGAACAACTAAGTTTTGTTTTTGCAATATACAGGTTGCATAATTTATTTGCAAAAACATACTAAATGAAAAAAATATTATCAATAAGATAAAGCCTTGTAAAAATCAAAAGTATCTTAAAAGTATTAACAATATTATGTGCAAAATAAAAACGAAAAAAGTTGCATAAATTGTATTTTGCAATTGCAAAATGCAATTGTATTTTTAAATAAAAATAAACTGAAGACTACAAAAAGAGTAGGCGATCGCAACCCAGAATAAACATCTATACTATCGTCAATTACTTACCAGTAACGGTTAATTCACTACTAGACTGCTGAGAAGGATTCAAGCCTAAGAATTTACCCGTATTTTTGAGCAAGCTATCGACGTAGGTAAACAAAACAGGTACAACTACCAGAGTTAGAAGAGTCGAGGTGGTAAAACCACCAATAACAGCGATCGCCATTGGACTCCGCACTTCGCCATCGGCACCGAATTCTAGGGCAATGGGCACCATCCCCGCAATAGTTGAGATAGAGGTCATCAGAATCGGACGCAAGCGTGATACTCCCGCAGTAATTACGGCTTTGCGCTGAGTTTTCCCTTCTTTTAAACCAGCTAGGGCAAAATCTACTAGCAAAATAGCATTTTTAGTTACCAAACCCATGAGTAAGACAATGCCGATTAAGGCAAATAATCCCAGTTCTTTTTGAGTAATTAATAGTCCCAATAGTGCGCCACCGATGGATAAGGGTAACGCCACCAAAATCGCCATGGGATAGATAAAGTTGTTGTATAGCAACACAAGAATGGCATAGATGCACAAGATGGCTAAACCTAACGCCCCCGCAAAACGACCAAAGACATCTCGCATAATTTCGGCATCTCCCGAAGGTTCTTCTTTGACCTCTGGTGGCAAAGATTGCATGGCAGGTAAAGCGCGGATTTTGGCGATCGCATCTCCTAATGATAGTCCTTGCAAGTTCCCTTCTACTGTTACCTGACGGCTGCGGTTAAAGCGCTCAATCGTTGCGGGACCACTACCTAGACGGATGTTAGCTACGGCTTTGAGAGGAACTAGGTTACCGTTGCGGGCAGGGATACGCAGATTTTTGAGAGTGCTGATATCTTGACGTTTTTGAGGGTTAATTTGTACCCGAATCGGAATCTGGCGATCTGGGAGATTAAATTTAGCCAGGTTAAATTCCGTATTACCGATAGATGCCAGGGAAGCGGTATTGGCGATCGCCTGAACGGAAACTCCTAGATCTGCTGCCCGTAGTGGATCTGGTTCAATGATGATTTCGGGCTGAACTAAACTAGTACTAGTGGTGACTTCCACCATTCCTGGTATGGCTCTGATTTGTTTTTCCAGGTTATTTGCCGTCTCCTCTAGGATTTGCGGATTATTGCTCCGCAGAATCAAAGAAACGTCTTTATCGCTCCCCCCTGCGCCTCGACTTTGAAAACTAATTCTGGCTCCAGGAATTTGCTGAAATACTTGACGCATCTGCTCTTGAAATTCTTGCTGGGATACATCCCGCTCATTTTTGGGAGCTAAAATAACCGTTAACAAGCCCTGATTAATGTTTCCTGATTCTCCTACCTGGGACAGGATGCCGGCTACTGCTGGCTGTTGGCGTATTGTTTGATCTAGTTGTTCCATTACCTCTTGGGTATCATCCAGTTTTGAACCAGGGGGTAATTCGACTTGAACGGTACTAACTCCCGTATCTCCAGCATCAAATAAGCCTTTGGGAATATAAGGAATAAGCTGTAAACTACCAAAGAAGAAAGTCGCAGCCAGGATTAAGGTGGTAATACGATTCCTTAACGCCAGATTGAGTAAGAAGCGATAGGGCTGGCGTTTTGCTCCCACACTAGGATCAAAGTCTTGAGAAGAAATACTCGAAGTAGTAAGTTGATCGGCAGCATAGGTTGGGATCTCGCTGGCATTGCTTCCTTCTGGAGTAATATCGTAGCTAACAGCATTAAAAGCACGGAAGCGGGGATACGGAAAAGCTTGCTTCTTGGGCTTCAGTAAATAGGCACTGAGCATGGGGGTAACGCTACAGGCAACTAAAGTAGAGAACATGGTAGAAACTGCCACTGTCACGCCAAAGGGCTGAAAATATTGCCCAGGAATGCCCCCCATAAAAGCCACGGGAATAAATACCGCCACAATCGTCGCTGTGGTAGCCACTACCGCCAAACCAATCTCCCGCGCTGCATCTAAAGCTGCCCTAAAGGGTTTTTTCTTCATCTGTAAATGGCGGTCGATGTTTTCAATCATACAGATGGCATCATCAACTAAGTTACCAACTGCCAAAGCTAAAGCTAGTAGACTCATACTGTTGAGGGTATAGCCCAGGGTTTTCATTACCCAAAAAGTGGGAATAATCGATAGGGGTAGAGCAGTAGCGGTAATCAGAGTGACGCGCCAGTCTCGCAGAAAGATACCCACGGTAAGCACCGTTAGCAGACAACCCAAAACCAAAGAATTGATAGTTCCTTGATAGGAAGCGCGAATTTCATCAGCACGGGTAAAGATCAGCTCTAGCTTGATATCTTGCGGTAGAGTAGTTCTTAATTGGGCGATCGCTTCTGTAACAGCTTCATCTACAGATACTAAAGTACTACCTAAACTACGTTTAACAGCAAAGCCAACTACAGACTGTCCGTTTAAAAAGGCTTTTTGACGCGATTCTTCAAAGTCATCAGCTACCTCCCCAAAGTTGGACAGAGGAACAGTATCACCGTTGTCTAATTCAATGGGATAAGCTCGCAAATCCCTTACGGTTTTGGCACTACCCAAAGTACGAACACTTTGTTCTCGTCCCCCAACCTCCGAACGCCCCCCAGACAAATTAATATTAAACTGGGCAATCTGATTATCGATTTCCGTGGCGGTAATGCCATAAGCTTGTAGACGTTCTGGATCAAGATTTACTCTGACTTCCCGATCTAAACCTCCCAGGCGCTCAATCTGTCCTACGCCGTTGATATTAAGCAATTCAGGGATAATGGTGCGGTCTACCAAATTACTCAAATCTTCCACCGAACGCTTATCCGAGACAACTGCATAGGTAACTACTGCACCCCCAGTAAACTGAAGCTTAGTTACACTCGGCTCATCAATATCCTGGGGCAATTCTGGACGTACCTGGGAAATAGCATTGCGGACTTCATTGATAGCGCGATCGCTATCTACCCCCAGGTCAAAATTAATTACAGTACTGGAACTACCATCAGTAATGGTAGAACTAAGCTCGTCAATACCATCCAGATTAGCTACTGCATCCTCAATTTTCTTGGTTACCTGGGTTTCTAATTCGGTGGGACTTACCCCCCTCTGAGTCGCTTCGACAATCACAATCGGCACATCAATATTCGGCGATTCATCAATCCCCAAAGCCATAAAAGAAGTGATACCGACAATTCCCAAGATCAGAAAAGTAACAATTGTGGGAACAGGATTTTTGATCGACCAAGAGGAAAAATGGAAAGACATGGGTTAAAGAATGAAGGATAAGAAAGTTTACATCATTGTATTTTTACCATAGCTTCTTTACTACTATTCATGGGTAACAAGTAACGAGTAACGAATAATGATTAAAATCGGTGACTCCTGAAGAGGTTGTACGTTTTGGTTCGGAACAACAATTGGTGTAGGATTCAAGTGTGTTGGCTTAATGAATGTTTTATCATCAACAAATAATTATGAAATCATCTTTAGTTATCCTCTATCATCGTGAACCCCATGACGAAATAATCAAAGATGGCAAAATCCATTACGTACGGAAAAAAAGTCCTAATGGAATTGTACCCACTCTCAAAAGTTTCTTTGCCGACGTTAATCAAGGTACCTGGATTGCTTGGAAGCAAGTAACTGAGGCTCAAAGAGATAGTTTTGAAGAGCGAGTCAATATTGAAGGAGAAGCGAACTACAATGTAAGACGTATTCCTTTAAACGATGAACAGGTTAAACAGTTTTATCATATTACCTCCAAAGAGGCTTTCTGGCCGATTCTGCATTCCTTCCCCTATCATTTCACTTCGGAAACTGCGGAATGGGAAAATTTTAAAAATATTAACCGTTTATTTGCCCAAGCTGCTTGTGAAGAAGCAGCAGAAGACGCAATAATTTGGATTCATGACTATAATTTGTGGCTAGCACCGCAATATATTAGGGAATTAAAGCCCGATGCGAGAATCGCCTTTTTCCACCATACTCCATTCCCCTCAGTAGATATCTTTAACGTCTTGCCTTGGCGTGATGAGATTGTCGAGAGCTTACTTTGCTGTGATATCGTTGGGTTTCATATCCCTCGCTACTCGGAAAACTTTGTCAATGTGGCTCGCAGCTTGAAACCAGTGAAAGTGTTGAAGCAAGAACCTGTTGAAGGACACATGACTCCTGTAGGTATCGCTTTAGCTGAACCAGAAATGACCACTCAGTTGGGCTATAAGGGGCAGGTGGTGAATATTGATGCCTTCCCTGTAGGCACAAATCCTCAATTTATTCAGTCGGTTTTAGAGCAAATTGAAACTAAAAACAGGCTTCACCAAATCAAAAAAGAACTGGGAGACAAAAAGTTAATTATCGCTGCGGGACGTGTTGATTATGTGAAGGGTAATGAAGAAAAATTATTAGCCTATAGTCGCTTGTTAGAGAAGAATGAAGAGTTACACGGAAAAGTTAGCTTTATGATGACCTGTGTACAGGCTGCTGCTGGCATGAGGGTTTATGATACTACTCAAAGTACAATTGAACAGCTAGTAGGTCAGATTAATGGTCGCTTTGGTAAGCTAGATTGGATGCCAGTGCGGTTGTTTACTCAACCTATCCCTCTACCCCATTTGATAGCCTATTATAAAGCTGCCGATATCTGTTGGACGACCCCCTTGCGGGATGGTTTGAATCTGGTAGCCAAAGAATACGTTGTAGCTCATGAAGGACAAGATGGTGTTCTCGTACTATCAGAATTTGTCGGTGCTGCGGTGGAATTGCCTAATGCAGTTTTAACCAATCCCTATTCTGTAGGCAAAATGGATGAGGCGATTAAGCAGGCTTTGGAGATGTCTCCAGAGGAACAAAAAGAACGCATGTCTAAGATGTATCAAACTGTCACTAAATATGACGTTAAATACTGGGCAGATCGCCTATTAGGCAAATTCAAAGACCTCAAACACGAAACCATTGCAGCAGCATAGGTTATGGAGGGACATGGCATCACCAAAGCTATGTCCTTTCTCCGTAATCAGAAGTCAATATATATTTAATTGTGAAGTTGTGAAATTCCGAACTCCGAACTCTGAACTCACTCTTCTCCTGCATGATAAGAACTCCTCACTAAAGGAGCAGATCGCACATGGGAAAAGCCGAGGTCTTGAGCAATTTCACCTAAGCGAGTAAATTCGTCAGGAGTCCAGTATTTTTGCACAGGGAGATGAGCCAAAGAGGGCCGCATATATTGACCGATAGTAAGGCGATCGCAATTAATCTGGCGTAAATCTTGTAAAGTCTGAATGATTTCGGCTTCTGTTTCCCCTAAGCCCAGCATTAGACCTGATTTAGTGGGAATTGTAGGGTCTAATTCTTTAACAGTGCGTAATACATTAAGGGAGCGATCGTATTTTGCACCTCTTCTCACTGGTGCTTGTAAACGGGGTACTGTTTCCAAATTATGGTTATAACATGCGGGTTTGGCTGCAACTACCGTTGCCACCCTTTCCTTTTGACTCTTGACTGCCTCTTTGCCGCTCCAAAAATCAGGTGTTAAAACTTCTATTTTTGTTTGAGGATTTGCCAAACGGATTGCGGACATAACCTTAACGAACCAGGCTGCACCACCGTCATCAAGATCATCTCTCGCTACGGAAGTTAGTACGACATACCGTAAGCCTAATAAGCTAACTGCATCAGCGACTTTCTGGGGTTCGTCTGGATCTAAAGCCATCGGCGCGTGACCTTTTTCTACCTGACAAAAAGCACAGGCACGGGTACAAGTTTGCCCCATCAACAAGAAGGTCGCCGTTTGATTAGCGTAACACTCTCCTCGATTGGGACATCTTCCCTCTTCACAAATAGTATGAATATTTCTTTGTTTAATAATTCGCTGTACTGTTGACAAGTCACTAGCGTTACCAATTGGTCGTTTTAACCAAGATGGCAGAGAAGTAACTGCTGCACGCCATTCATTATCAATTGAATAAGATGGTTGAGATTGATTCATCATGTTTTTTTATCAGCAACATCACTGGAGCAGAACACAAAAGTAATTACTATTTAGATGTTGTTTCCTGTTATTTTAGTAATTTAAAAGGGAACTCTAAGTTTGTAAACCAAAACTAACTGCCAAAATCAGTCTAGTAGATCTCAGGCATGAGGAGTTAGTCGCTCAGGAGTAAATTAAATCGTGTCAACCCACAAAATTCTAGTTATTGACGACAGTAAAGTCATTAGAATGAGAGTCAAAGATATGCTTCCAGAGGGTAACTTTGACATCATCGAAGCTAAAGATGGTCTTGAAGGATTCAATTTAATTAGAACAGAAAATCCCAATTTAATTATGCTGGATTTTCTCTTACCAAAAATGAGTGGGTGGGAAGTTTATCAAGAGATTCAGAAACAATTGAAATTTCGCTCAATCCCCCTGGTTTTAATGTCTGGTCGCAAGGAAGAAGTGACAGACAAGATATCTGAGCCTTTTGAATATTTTTCTTTTGTCGAGAAGCCTTTTGATCGAGAACAGCTAGTGAATGCGATTCGCGATGCTATGATGAAGGCGAAGAAACAGCCTCAAGCTCTTGATACAGATACATCTAAAGTATCTGCTGGAAGTGAAGCCAAAATGTTAGCTTTAACTTCTGAGATTGAAGATTTGAAGCTGAAAGTTCAGCAGCTCGAACAAGAATCAGAACAAATTAAAAAACAGTTTAATCAGTTAATTGGCTTTATCAAGCAAAAGCTGAAATAAACCGCGTCCATATTGAGAACAGGATTTTTGAAATTAGAAATTAAAAGATAGATTTCGGCAACCCCTTCCCCTTTGACGCGGTTGCCCTCAAGGACTCCTAAAGAATACCGCTCCGCATATAACTTCGTGTGACGCGTTAGCTAATCCTTTAGGACACGGTTTAGTTTGAATGGTAATCACACTAGTGAACAAGTAACTGATAGCCTAAATAATAAGCATTTTTACCAGCATTACTACAGAAAATAGGAAAATAAGAAGAGATAACTAATTTTGTAAGCTAAATGGATACTCAGACATTAAGTTTTGTGCTTAAAATTTTGCTTTTATCTACGGCACTGTCCTTGTTAATCAAGTACGGAGGGCAATATTTACCTCTCACCCCTACGACAACTACGGCACTAATAATTGTACTAGCACCATCTTTGTTTATCGGCTTAATCTTGGGTTGGCGATATTAAACCGCATCTAGTTGAAACCAGTAGTTTTTAAGATAACTGTTCGTAAGTAGTGGGTAGTAGGTAGGTTGTTTGCGGGAGAAGAGGAATAGTGCAACTGCTTTTGGATACCCATACTTTGATTTGGTGGTTAGCTAATAGTCCTACTCTGGCAAATAAAGCCAAATATGCGATCGCCTACTGTACCCCAATTGACTTACCACCTGGAAGTTCTGAACCCAGGAGAGTACGGAATTTGATTGGTGCATTTTGGGGATGGGGTTCCCATCCTACTTCGTATCCAGCAGCCCAAGCTTGCTTTCTGGCTGCACGAAATGCCTCAAAGCTGTCTGGTCTAACAATAAATGCCAAGAAATCTTTATTGGGGTCAAACTGAGATAAAACCTGTTTAAATTCAGATTCTGGTGCTGATAGCTGGCTGCTTGTTTCCCCAATATCTGGTGATTGGGGTGCAAATAGTAGAGATACACCTTGGTCTAATGCCTTGACTTGGTAATTCTTGGTGCTAGATCTGAAGTTGCTTTGACGACCTAAGACGCTGAGTAAACAAGATTGATAATTTTGTTGGCGCAAGGCGCTATCTGGTGCATTGGGGGCAGTTCTTGGTCTGTTACAGTTGGGTAAATTTTCAGTTAACTCAATTTCTTCATCTCTGATCTGACGCAAGTTTAGATGGCTTACCTTATTACCTTTAATCTCGAACCACAGTTGCTCTTTATCCGTTGGTGAAGCTAGAGGAGTTTGAATGGTGACACGAGTTTTGGGTCTACTTCCTGTGGCGATTAGAGTGACAAACAAACTAATAAACATTAGTACACCGACGGTATTAGTCAGAATATCCAAAAAGGAGTCCAAGTTTTGGCTGATATTATTATTATTATTATTTCTGCGTCTTGCTCTGCTTCTCATGTAATTATAAATAATTAGATAATTAGAAATATTATTAGTTAACTCTCAATTCTCAGTTCTAGCCCGTATTCTAAAGGCTCATAGCCGATGTCTATACCTTCTTCCTGTACCAACTGACGGATTTTATCAAACATTTCTAAGCCATCAGGACGCAGAATCACGATTAAGTACTGCTCATCCTTATTGGCTTTAAGATCGGCAATTGTTCTTCTGAGGGGAGATTTTTTGTCATATAAATCCGCTCTGGGAGCAAATTCTTTGCTGGGATGGAGGGTAAAACCATCTTGACGACACTCAATATAGAGGGGAGTTTTCTCCTGATTCGCTCCTTTACTATTTTCATCTGCTTTAGCCACTACTACAGCTTCTTGGGGTTCCAGGGCTTGAGTGGTCAAAACGATAATCAGCAAAATTAAAGTACCAATGGTACAGGCGAGGACAGAAAGAAACGGAAATAGTTCCACCTCTGTTTGCTGTTTGCGATAGATATTGCGCCTGGGCATAAGCAGTTTTTACTTAAGTAGATGGGTAAAATTAATTAGAAGATGGTTAGGGTAGGTAGTAGGTAGTCCTAAAGGATACCGCTTCGCATATGGGTAGTAGGTTAAAAGACACTTACTCCTGACTTCGTTCTTTTTTATTTATAGTTGTGGTTTAGGGACTCGGGGATATAGGGGTTGGGGGGAATTGGTTGAACGTTTAATTAGGTGGACTTACTTAGAAAATGTCTTAATCTTTCCTTCGACTGCTATGTTAGGACACTCGTTACTTGTTACTTGTTACTCATTACTCACGAGCAATTAACTTTTCTATCCTAACCAATCAACCTACTACGATCCTACTATCCAGGGTTTCTACCATTATCTTGCTCTACCAAAGTAATAGTGCGGGGTTTATTTAACTGTTTCAGAATAGGTTGAAGTTGAGATAGATTATCTTTAACACCTGTTAAGACATTTTCTAATTGAGCAGTTTTTTCCAAGGAAGCAAAACTCCGTTCTAAACCCTGCTGAATTTGCTGGAAGTCAGACATTTTCTGCGTGGCAATCTCTAGAGAGCTTACACGGGATTCGAGAATCTGTGCCGCTTTTTCTAGCTGTTGACTAATTCCTTGGGTTTGAGTATTCAGATCTTGGGCTGCTGCCATGTTTCTGTTTCTAATTTCTTCGACAACCGCTCTAATTTGTTGAACAAGCTCTTGATTTGCCTGTTGTTGTTGGGCAAAGAAACTCAAAAATTCAGTGCGATCGCTGTTTGCCTGCTGTCTAATTTCTCCTACTTGATGGATTACTTTAGAGCTAACATCTTGTACTTTGCTGACTTCAGTTATAAACCCTGTAGAAAGTTGATTAGCAGCTTGTTGTGCGTAGCTATGGGCTGGCTCAATTAAGTCTTGAGGATTGGGGAAATGCTCTTTGATTGCTCCTGCTACTGCTTGATTAATACTGTCTAGATCTAACTGTTCGTTGTTCTTTCTGAGTCGAGGTATCAGTTTATCGTTAATAAAGACATCAATACCCAAAAGTAGTCTGGATTCATAGCGTTCAACCAACACTAAAGGAATCATGACTAATACACTGAGGAATAGAGCCAGAAGAGTAGTATCAAAAGCTAACCCCAAGTTGCTGGTGACTTGACCAATACCCTCTTTAATTTGTTCTACGTCTCCTGAGTTTTCTAAGAATCCTGAGAAGCCACTGACCGCACCACTAATCCCAATTACTGTCCCAATAAAGCCCAACAGAGGAATTGCCCAGACCAAAATTCGGGGGAAAGAATAGGAAGACTCAGAAGCACTAAGGTAAAATGATGAATCATCGATCGCAAATTCATTAGCAACAGTGCGATCGCCACTTTTAATATAGGCTTTGATAACTCTGCCACAACGAATGGCGATTAAATTACCATCTTGGATTAACCGCTTTTGAAAGTATTCTACTTCTGGAGCATTGGGCTGATCTAGGGGAATATGATCGGCAATCCAAATTTTATTCAAAGCTTGGTGTTCTTTTCTCAGCAGCCAAAACTTGAGTGCAGAAGTGGCAATTACGATCGCAGCCAGCGCTATTACCAAGAATTGAACAAAACCTCTCTCAAATAGCAAAACTCCTACATAAGATTCTCTGAGTGGTGGCAAAACACCAACTACTATATAGGTAACAGCAAAAATAGCTGCCGCTATGAGTAATAGTAGGACGGGATTAACTTCTAATTCTTGACGTTTGGAATGGGTAGAACGAGATTTTCGGGTTTTAAGGCTAAACTTTCTCATATTGATTCTTAATTATGGTTGGTTGCTGCTATCAGCCACCAGGTTTTCTGTTTGTCCGTAATAGCTTATCTGTCACTCTCTAGTCAATTGATTGTTTAACCTGATATTTTAAATAAATATATTAATAACTGCTATTGGGCAGCACAATCTAACTCTATTTTAAGTATCAAACTCAAGTAAAAAAAACGAATAAACCACGTTGCGGATTAAATATATAAATAAAAAAGACGAACAATATATTATTGTTCGTCTTTAGTTAGACAATTTATTAATTAAATCAACAGTGCCCTGATTT
>CBDUCX010000066.1:0-20040 GCA_965365755.1 uncultured Pleurocapsa sp. | reverse complement strand
AGTAGTCTCTTAACTAGTCACAAATTGCTGGAGAGTTTTTGCGACAATTGTTTTATTTCAGGCATTAACTGAGCAAATGCTACCCCACGGTGGCTAACTCTGCCTTTAGTTGCAGGAGACATTTCGGCAAAGGTTTGTTGTTGCGAAGATACATAAAATATGGGGTCGTAACCAAAACCACCAGTACCACGGGGAGATTTTAAGATCTCTCCTGGACATATTCCTTCCGTTTCCAAGATAATCTTACCTTGAGGGTTGGCGATCGCGATCGCACAGATGAACTTTGCCTGTCGCTTACTTGTATCTCCTAATTCTGTTAGTAAGCGATTAATCCGCTCTGTATCTGTATTGCCATAACGTGCCGAATATAGTCCTGGGGCACCATCAAGAGCATCTACAGCTAGTCCAGAATCATCGGCGATCGACCATTTCCCCAGAGCTTTTGCCACTTCCGAGGCTTTGAGACGAGCATTAGCGATAAAGGTATTCCCTGTCTCTGGGATATCAAGCGATCGAGGCTTCAATTCCAATTCCCAAGGTAGATCGCTCAAATACTCTTGCATCTCTACCAACTTCCCAGGATTTCCTGTCGCGACTACTAGTTTTATCACCATCGAAAATATTTTTAATTTTTAAGTTTATTAGTTAAGTAGGTAGGCATAAAAAAATATAAAACCCCAATAAAAGAGAACGAAGTCAAGGGGAGCTGTCTTTTCAACTACTAACTACTAACTACTAACTACCAGAATCATTTTCTAATTAATTTTACCCGCCTACTGAACTTGGCTCATAGCTGCATCACTTTTTGCTGCCATGATAAAGTCATTGTGATGAAGTCCGTTAATGGCATGAGTCCACCAGGTAACAGTAACTTTTCCCCATTCAGTCAGTAAAGCGGGATGATGTCCTTCTGCTTCGGCAATATCTCCCACTCGGTTAGTAAAGGCTAATGCACTTTGGAAATTGGGAAACTGGTAAACTCTTTGCAAACGTAATTCACCATTTTCGGTAATAATATCCCAGTCTGGTATTTGAGTTTTATAACTATTGATTTCTTCTGCTGTTGCAGGGGGTAGACTTCCTGTGCAGGGAACACATTTTTGTTCTAATAATTCTGTCATCTTTCTTGCTCCTAATTGATGGTATTAATTACGTTTCAAACGAAACAGCCTTTGGTTGCTCATCAGGCTTGGGTTTTGCTATTTTTTTGTTCTCAGTGGGCTGTTTGGTGGTTTTTTTAACTTTCTTAGGTTCTATAGATTTTAAAGGTTTGGGAGATTGGGCTGTCTCTAATTCAACAGCCTCAGAAGAAGATTCTTTATCAAAGATCAACTTCTCATCTACACAGTCCACGACTATTTTGTCTCCTGCGGTAAAGGTATTGTCTAAAATCATCGTGGCGATCGGATTTTGTAGTTCCCGTTGAATAGCCCGTTTTAGGGGGCGTGCGCCATAAGCAGGGTCATAACCGACAGTAACAATCCGCTCTTGGGCTGCGGGAGATAGCTCAATGGTAATTTTTTGCTCACTTAACAAGCGTTGAATACCTTCGATTTGGATCGTAACAATTTGTTTGAGTTCTTCTTTTTTCAAACCATGGAAGATAATTAAGTCGTCGATCCGATTGAGAAATTCAGGGCGGAAATGAGTCCTTAAGGCATGATTAACCCGTTTGTAAATCTCTTCATAATCTTGGTCTTCTCCCTTCACATTCAGAATATGTTCACTACCGATATTACTGGTCATGACAATGATCGCGTTGCGGAAGTCCACCACTCGTCCTTGAGAGTCCGTAATTCTGCCATCATCTAGCACCTGTAGCAGAATATTAAAGACATCTTTGTGGGCTTTTTCTACTTCATCTAAGAGCACGACACAATAGGGACGACGACGCACCGCTTCCGTTAGCTGTCCCCCTTCCTCAAAGCCAATATATCCTGGAGGCGCACCGACTAAACGGGATACGGCATGTTTTTCCATGTATTCAGACATGTCAATCCGTACCATCGCATCTTCACTATCAAATAAAAATGCGGCTAAAGCTCTAGCTAGCTCGGTTTTACCTACTCCTGTAGGTCCCATAAAGAGAAATGAACCAATGGGTCTACCAGGGTCTTTCATCCCTGCTCTAGCACGGCGAATAGCTGCTGCTACGGCTGCTACAGGCTCTTGTTGTCCAATGACTCGATGATGCAGATGTCCTTCTAATTGCAGTAACTTTTGTCTTTCTGATTCTAGTAAACGATTGATTGGCACCCCTGTCCAATTAGCCACAATTTCAGCAATATCCGATTCTGACACTTGTTCTCTTAACAGAGTTGTCCCCGTGGACTGAATATCAATCAGTTTGGTTTCCTTGGCTTCTAAGTCTCTTTGTAAGGTTTCTAACCTGCCATATTTTAGCTGTGCCGCTTTTTCATGATCGAAAGCTCGCTCTGCTTTATCTAGTTCCAGGCGGGTTTTTTCCTCTTCTTCTTTTAAGGCATTAATTTCATCTAGTAAGTTTTTTTCTGATTGCCATTGTTCAGATAACCCACCTTGTTTTTCTTTTAAGGTTTTAATTTCCGCTTGGATTTTGCTCAACCTTTCTTTTGCTGCTTTATCTACAGTCAGCATTCCTGGACGTTGGCTTTCCCCAGTCAGAGAAACTTTTTCCATCTCTAACTGCATAATTCGGCGATCAATGTCTTCTAATTCGCTGGGTTTAGAAGTAATCTCCATTTTTAATTTAGCTGCTGCTTCATCAATGAGATCGATCGCCTTATCCGGCAGAAACCGATCTGTAATGTAACGTTGTGAGAGGGTTGCTGCTGCTACTAGTGCCGAATCGGTAATAGTTACCCCGTGATGGACTTCGTATCTTTCTTTTAAACCCCGCAGTATGGAAATCGTATCTTCTACCGAGGGTTGTTTGACATATACCTGTTGGAAACGTCTTTCTAACGCGGGATCTTTTTCAATATTCTTGCGATATTCATCGAGAGTAGTTGCTCCAATACAGCGCAATTCTCCCCTTGCCAACATAGGCTTAAGTAGGTTGCCCGCATCCATTGAACCAGAGCCTTCTTTTGCACCTGCACCGACTACGGTATGCACCTCATCGATAAACAGGACAATTTGCCCACTAGATTCGGTTACTTCTTTTAAAACCGCCCGTAAACGTTCTTCAAATTCACCGCGATATTTCGCCCCTGCAATGAGACTGCCCATATCAAGGGAAATCAATTGGCGATCCTTGAGAGATTCTGGCACATCACCATTAATAATCCGTTGCGCTAACCCTTCAGCGATCGCAGTTTTACCAACCCCAGGCTCACCAATCAATACAGGGTTATTTTTCGATCTGCGAGACAGAACCTGAATTACCCGACGGATCTCTTCATCGCGACCAATTACAGGATCTAATTTGCCTGCCCTTGCCTCTTCCGTTAAGTCCCGACCGTACTTTTCTAATGCCTGATACTGTTCTTCCTGATTTTGTTTGGTTACCTTTTGTGAACCCCTAATGGACTTAATCGCCAATTCTAAATCCTGGGAGTCAACATTGAAACTACGTAGAGATTTCTTGCCGATACGAGCATCTTCCCCAAACCCCATCAAGATATGCTCAATGGAAATAAAATTATCACCCCAACTGACACGACAGTCCTCCGCACGGTCTAGCATGCGGTCTAAACTTGGCCCTAAATAGAGTTGAGATGAGCCAATTCTTGGCTGTCGCTTGGTAAACATCTCTAGCTGCTGCTTGAGTCTTAGAGAATCAATGTTTGCCTTATCCAAAATAGCCACTGCCAATCCTTCTTGTTCCAAGGCTGCCAAGATTAAATGCTCTACCTCTAAGTTTTGATTCTGAAATAGTTTGGCAACTTCTTGAGATTTAACGATCGCATCCCAGGCTTGTTCAGTAAACTTGCTTTGATCGGTAGGCTGCATATTTTAGCTAAATTAGGGTTAGTAAAGTTGATAATGATGATGCTCAGTATAGCAAGGGTTACATCATTAATATTTAAGTCTCAAAAATTATCTAAAGAAAGACTTGAATATATTATAAATAATATGCCCAACAAGATAATTCTAATGTTATCTCTCAACTAAAAAACTATGAGTGCAAAGATTGCAGCTATTTCAGTAACATCTCAACCCAGCCCAGAACAACTTGAGCAACTAGGGGTCTTTAGTTGGTCTATCTGGTCAAAAGAAGTCTCGGAATTTCCTTGGACTTATGACGAAGCAGAAACTTGTTATTTCTTGGCGGGAGATGTAATAGTTACCCCCGATGAAGGAAATCCAGTGAAGATGGGTCAAGGAGATTTAGTTACTTTTCCTGCGGGAATGTCCTGTACTTGGAAGATTAATCAGGACGTTAAAAAGCATTATAAGTTTGACTAGTCAGAATTTGCGCCAAATGAAGAGACTACTTATTTTTGGCGTTGCTGATTGACTGTATGGCGACCTTTCGTAAAATTGCGATCGCTATATCTAAACTAGATTGATAAATTAGTAAAAAAAGCTTTCTATGAATTGAATATAGCTGTGAATTTGAATCCTTCGTCAATCATCAGACATAGCTCAAATTATAGATTTTATTTATTTCTCGTAAAATTTCGCAAAGATTACGGCTTTTACCACTACAGCTTGGTTACTAAAAACGATAAATTAAATAAGTGAAGATAAAGAAATATTAATAAATAAGAGGAGTTTTCTAAACTATGTTTGAATACTTCAATGAAAAAGCGATAAAAAACGTTGTTCTCGCTCAAGAGGAAGCCCGAAACACAGGACATAATCTTGTGGGGACGGAACACATTTTACTGGGTGTGATTGGGGAGGGAACATCAACAGCAGCAGAATTACTATTTAATCTGGGTATCAATCTTGATCGTACCAGAGAGTTAGCAATTGAAATCATCGGCAAAGGTTCTGGGTTTATTCCTGCGAATATTCCTTTTACTCCCAAAGCTAAGAGAATTCTGGAACAGGCTTTTAATGAAGCACGTCAACTAAAAAGTAATTTTATTAGTCCAGAGCATATTTTACTAGCAATTATCAAGCAGTCGGACAATATGGCGGTCAAGCTGTTAATGAAACAGGGTGTTGACCTGAAAAAACTACGCACAGACTTGATTAAGAAATTAGGGGAAGCCGAAGTCGTTGCGGCAGCAGCAAGTAAAGAGAATCCCTTTGGTTTTGGTGGCGGGAGAGAAAAACAAACTAAGCTCAAAGAGTTTAGTATTAATCTTACCGATTTAGCTAGAGAAGGTAAGTTAGACCCCGTAGTCGGTCGCTATCCAGAAATTGAACGGGCAGTTCAGATTTTGGGTAGACGCACCAAGAACAACCCCGTTTTAGTTGGTGAACCTGGAGTTGGCAAAACTGCGATCGCCGAGGGATTGGCTCAACGCATCGTGGATGGTGATGTTTCTTCTCTGTTAGCTGACAAGCAAGTAATTAGCCTTGATGTGGGTTCATTGCTAGCAGGAACTAAGTTTAGAGGTGAGTTTGAGGAACGTCTCAAATCAATTGTCGAGGAAGTCCGCGCTGCGGGTAACATTATTCTCGTCATTGATGAGATTCACAACATTGTGGGTGCAGGTGCTATGGGTGGGGCCATGGACGCGGCTAATATGCTCAAGCCAGCCTTGGCTAGAGGAGAAATTCAATGTCTTGGTAGCACTACCTTAGATGAGTATCGCAAATATATCGAGCGGGATGCAGCCTTAGAACGCCGTTTCCAAAAGGTAATGGTGGGAGAACCTTCCGTCGAAGATGCGATCGCTATTCTCCAAGGACTACGCAAAACCTACGAAGATTTTCATAAAGTTAAGTACACTGACAAAGCAATCAAAACTGCGGTTACTTTCTCAGAAAGATATATTACCGACCGCTTTTTACCCGACAAGGCAATTGACTTAATTGATGAAGCTGGGTCACGGACTCATCTGAACCATTGTTTACAGCAGGGTGAAGCAGAAAATAAAGTTGATGTACCCACCATTAACCCTGAAGCCTTGACTCCCGTAGTTGACGAAGAAGCGATCGCCAAAATCGTCGCTGCTTGGACTGGAGTTCCAGTGACTAAAATGACGGAAACTGAATCAGAAGCCTTGATGTATCTAGAAGATGATCTTCATGAGCGGGTGATTGGTCAGGATGAAGCTGTCAAAGCAGTTTCCCGCGCCCTCCGCCGTTCTCGTTCTGGATTAGGCGATCGCGATCGACCCATCGCTAGTCTATTTTTCTCTGGCCCTACTGGTGTCGGTAAAACCGAATTGGCTAAAGCATTAGCTACGCAAATGTTTGGTTCTGAAGAAGCGATCGTCAGGGTAGATATGTCCGAGTACATGGAATCCCATACTGTATCGAAGCTAATTGGTTCTCCTCCAGGATTTGTCGGCTATGACGAAGGTGGACAGCTTACCGAGGCGGTACGTCGCCAGCCTTACACCATTGTCCTGTTTGATGAGATTGAGAAAGCTCATCCCGATGTCTTTAACTTGATGCTTCAGTTGCTTGATGATGGTCGTCTTACCGATGCTCAAGGACGCACCGTAAGCTTTAAGAATACTGTGCTAATTATGACTTCCAACATCGGTTCTAAAGTCATTGAGAAAGGTGGTAGTGGTCTTGGTTTTGACTTTTCTGGCGATCAAGATGAAGCGCAATATAATCGCATTAAAGATTTAGTTAATCAGGAATTGAAAAACTATTTCCGTCCTGAATTTATTAACCGTCTGGATGAAATTATTGTCTTCCGTCAATTAACTAAGCCTGAAGTTAGACAAATTGCTGGAATCTTACTCCAAGAAATATCTGTCAGACTAGAAGAACAACGCGAGATTACTCTCGGTGTAACCGCCGCCTTTGAAGACAAAGTAATCGATGAAGGCTTCGATCCCAGTTACGGCGCAAGACCTCTTCGTCGAGCAATCATGCGTCTGTTGGAAGATAGTTTAGCTGAGGCAATTCTTTCTGGTCGTGTTAATAATGGCGACAACGCCTTGGTTGATATTAATGAAGATGGTGAAACTACTGTTAACTCTGTGCAAGAACAGGTTTTAGTAGAAGCAACTCGGTAATTAAATGAACCCGAAATAGATTGCTTATTTGATTAAGGTGGGCAAATAGCTCACCTTTTACTTTGGCTACTCCAGTCTTTAACAAATAGGAGGGCGATAGCCAAATATTCAATTGTGTAAACTTGCTTTTTATATTTATTTCCTCCTCTGTCTCCAATGTCTTTGTCGAACTTTTGGTAATTTCTGAATACGCTTTAGCCAATCTTGAGTAATATCTGGATCTGCTTGAGTCGCTTGCCAAGTTGGACGTTGTATTAATTGATTAGACCATAATTCAACTTTCTTTTCACTCTACTATAGTAAACTATTACAAAATTATTACATTTGATTTATAGTTATCTATGTATTTAAAATTCAAATTTGGTCAATACTTAAAACAATTACTTAAACTTAAACAAGTATTGGCGGGAGTCATGGCGTTGGTCTTCGTCGTTGCTACTTCATCCCCTTCAATTAGCCAAGTTACTAATAACTACGGAGAAGCATTACAAAAATCAATCCTCTTTTACGAAGCACAACAAACGGGAAAACTACCAGAATGGAATCGCTTTCCCTGGCGGGGAGATTCTACCCTAGAAGACGGTGCCGACGTCGGTTTAGACCTTAGTGGTGGCTGGGTAGATGCAGGAGATAATGTCAAGTTTAATTTTCCCCTGGCAAATACAGTGGTAAATCTTGCCTGGGGTGGAGTTGAGTATTATGATGCCTATCAAAAATCTGCTCAGTTGGGGCATTTATCCCAAAACATTAAATGGGCAACCGATTATTTACTCAACTCTTTTGCTAATGATAATCCAGGAGAATATGTCCTCTATGGACAGGTTGGCAATGGTAAGCAAGACCATAGTTGGTGGGGTCCACTAGAGGTCGTTCATTATGAAATGGAGCGTCCCGCCTACAAAATCGATACTAGCTGCCCTGGGACAGAGTTGGCAGCCGAAACCTCTGCTGCTCTTGCTTCTAGCTCTATTTTATTTCGGAAAAACGGTGATCTAGAATATGCCGATTTACTAGTGCAAAAAGCAGAGGGACTGTTTGATTTTGCGGATCGCTATCGTGGCAAATACTCCGATTGTTTAACAGCAGCAGTTCCCTTTTATACCTCGGTTAGCGGTTACCAGGATGAATTAGTTTGGGGGGCGATTTGGCTACATAAAGCAAAGCAAGCCCAACAGAATAGCCGCTATTCGGGAGCATACCTAGCTAAGGCTGAGGCTGAATACTTCAAAATGAACAAACCCTTTGACTATACCCATCAGTTTGATGACAAGTCCTATGGTAACTATGTTTTATTAGCCAAGGAAACAGGCAAAAAAGAGTATCAACAGCGGGCGGAAGCTTGGTTAGATTTCTGGACGATCGGATATCAGGGCAGAAGAATTACTTATACTCCAGGTGGTTTAGCGTTCTTAGTTGAATGGGGATCTTTGGCTTTAAGTGCCAATACTAGCTTCCTGGCATTTATTTATAGTGACTGGCTAAAATCCCAGGGAGAAATAGCTAAGGCAAAACGTTATTTCGATTTTGGCGTAAGTCAAGTTAACTATATTCTGGGGCAAAATCCCTCGCAACGTAGTTACATAATTGGCTATGGTGAAAATTATCCCCAAAATCCTCACCATCGGACTGCCCACGGAAGCTGGTTAAATAATATGACCAAACCAGTAGGGACTCGTAACCTGTTAATGGGTGCATTAGTGGGAGGACCCGATCAGCAAGATAATTGGCAAGACGATCGCACGGATTGGGTTAGAAACGAAGTGGCAGTTGGCTACAATGCAGGCATCACAGGAGCTTTGGCAAAGATGTATGACGAATTTGGCGGAGAGCCTTTAGCAGAGATCTCTTTTCCCGAAGTAAATGAACCAGAGATCTTTGTCGAATCTCAAATCGCTGCTAGTCAAACAGGTACGGAGCTTCAGCTCTCTATTGTTAACCAGTCAACTGCACCTGCACGAGGATTAGAAAATCCTCTGGTGCGAGTATTTTATACCCCCAGGTCGGGACAAGCCGAGGGCTTATCTGTATCTACGATATCGAATGACTGTCCCAGAAATTGGGCATCATCACCAGTCAAGCAAAATAACGGTGTTTACTATACAGAAGTTAGCTGCGATGGCACGGTGATTTACCCAGGAGGCAAAGAAGACTATCGCAAACAAATTACCCTTAAACTTTCGCCCAAATCCGCTAGTAATAAGAGTGGTTTGTTTAGTAGCTGGGGTGGAATCTTTACTAAACCAATGCAAATTACCAAGATTTGTCTCTATGATCAGGATGAACTGGTTTGGGAATCAGACCTGTAATTATTAGAACTAATCAAACTAATTAATTTATGCTAATTGTGATCTGTGGGGCGACTGCTAGTGGAAAATCGGGGTTAGCATTAGAAATTGCTCGGCGTTTAGATTCCGTAATTATTAGCGCTGATTCCCGCCAGATCTATAAAGAGTTTGATATTGGTACGGCAAAACCATCTTTAGCCGAACAAAAGTTAGTACCTCATTATCAAATAGATATTTGCCAACCAACAGAAACATTAACTCTCTCTCAATATCAACAGCAGACTCAGGAGTTAATTTTCGCTCATCAGACTGCTACTCCTCTATTAGTTGGTGGTACAGGATTATATTTAGATTCTATTACTAAAGGATTAAAGATTCCTCGGGTATCTCCCCAGCCAGAATTGCGATCGCAACTAGCCGCTCTCGGACAAACCCAAATTCATAGTTGGCTATGCCAGATTGACCCGATAGCAGGACAAAAAATCCATCCCAACGATCAATTTAGGACTTTAAGAGCATTAGAGGTGTTTTACGTCACGGGAGTACCTATTTCTGCTCAACAAGGAGAAAATCCGCCTAATTATCCGATATTACAGATTGGCTTGGATTGTGATGTTGCTGTCTTAGATCGGCGCATTGCTACTCGAACTCAACAGATGATTGAGCAAGGATTAGTCAGGGAAGTGGAATATCTCTGTGGTAAATATGGCGGAGATTTACCGCTACTAAACACCTTGGGATATGGCGAGATCAAACAATATCTAGCAGGGAAACTAAATCTCGAACAGGCGATCGCGACTATCATAACTCATACTCGTCAATTTGCGAAACGACAACGTACTTGGTTTAGGAAGAACCAACAAATTAATTGGTTTGATAATACTAGTCCCGATTTAGTTGAAAAAGTTTGGTGCAGGATCAAAGATTTTATCTAGTTTTTAGTTAACATTTGTAGGGTTTCTGATTAGGCAACTAACATCGAATGCTCTACTGAGATAGGATCAAAAGTGATGTTTGATTTAGTCAAGAGTTAAGAAATGAATTATCTAATTGCTGTACTCCCTGATCGCTTCCAGGCGGAAGAAGCCTACACAGCGTTAGAAAAAGCGGGTATCCCCTTAAGTAAAATTGCGATCGCAGGAAGGGGTTATAAAACGGCTGATGAACTGGGATTATACGATCCTAAAGAGCAAGCAAAGAAAAAGGCCAAGTTTATGGCATATTGGCTCGTCCCCTTTGGCTTTGTTGGCGGATATATTTTCAATCTGATTACGGGTTTAGACAACCTAGATTGGGCGGGAGATCCTGGTAATCATATAGTCGGCGGTATTTTAGGGGCGATTGGTGGCGCGATGGGTAGCATTTTCGTCGGTGGTGGAGCAGGTTGGGCTACTAGCACTGCGGAAGATACTGTCCCCTATCGAGAACATTTACAAGCAAACAAGTATTTAATATTGGTGGATAATATCGGCGGTTTTGGCGATCGCGCAATGCCAATTTTACGTCAGCTAACTTCTGAGCAGATTCAAAACTATCAAGCTTGATTTTATCTCACGCAAAGACGCGAAGATGCGAATATTTAAACTATACCGTTTAGTATAAAGTAACATAAAGCCGTCCTATGAGGACGGGGCGCCTGTCCCATTGTTTTCGGTCAAAATTTTTGAATTTTGAATGCGCGAATCATTCTCAATTTTGTTTATAGTTCTTCGATTTCCATCTTTCTTTTAAGAGGTAACTGCATCGGTTTGGCATCAGCTTGGGGTAATTCGATCAGTTCTTTCTCTTTCTGTTTCACTTCTTTAGGTAACAAGACAGGTAAAGGTTCTGGTTCATCTTGCCAATAGCTGGCTACAGGAAGAGTATGTTCGAGATCTTCTAGTAATCTGGGGATGATCATTACTGCATGTAGTTCGCCGATGCGCTCTGCTTCCTGCATTCCTGCATCAATGGCGATCGCCACATTGGCTACTGAACCCCGAATAATTGCCGTACACAGGCCATCACCAATCTTTTCATAGGAAGCTAATTGTACGTCGGCAGATTTGAGCATGGCATCGGCACCACCTACCATTGCGGGGAAACCTCTAGTCTCTAGCAAGCCTATTGAACGATTACTTAGGCGACTATAACCTCTTCTTTTCTGGGTTAACTCAATTAAATGACTACCAATGGGGAAAATTGCTTCTAAATTAGGCATAGGGCGAGCAATTACGAGCTTAGATACCAACTGACCGAACTTCTCCGCAGTTTTCGCACCTTCTTCTACGGCTAATCTAACATCGGCAATGTTACCCCGAACTACAGCAGTACAATATCCATTGCCGATTTTTTCGTAACCTACCATGGTCACTTCTGCCGATTTCAGCATCATGTCTGCTGTGCCAACAATTGCGGGAAAGCTTTTGGTTGAGACTAAACCTAGGGCACTATCTTTGAAGGGGTGCTCGATAGTATAGCTTTGTGGTCTACGAACTTTGCTTAATGGTGTCCTTCTATGTTCTATGTTAGACATTAAATATCTCTTTCCTTTTCAAGTGTGCCACAATGGGCAAGCATTTATTTCCCTATATCTAGTGTAGTCAGAAAAATGAATTATAGTGCCAGTTCTAGTTTAGCTGATTGCACTAAATACAAACTATAGAGACATAATAAAATGTGTGATAATCCTAATCAGGAAAATTTATAGTTGGCGATCGCTGTAGTCAAACCTTCTAAGGTGTATTCCTCTGCTTCTAAGTCAATTCTACCAAGTAATTCGCGACAGGTTTTCGAGGTTTGGGGTCCAATTGAAGCAATACAAACATTAGCTAAGATTGAGTCGATTTCAGTTGAATTTGCTTGCTGCTGTAATAACGTATAAAAATTATTGACTGTTTTAGAACTGGCAAAGGTTAGAACATCAATTTGCTGACGCTGTAATGCTTGCCAAGCCTGAAGATCGATCTGTTCGGGACACTTAGATTGATAGGCGGCAACTTCCACTACTGATGCACCTTGATTAGTTAATTCTTTAACTAATACTGCTCTCCCGCCAGTTTCTACACGGGGAAATAACAGTTTTTGCCCAGATAAATCTTCAGGAAAGTTAGCTATCAAAGAATCGGCTACATAATTTGGTGGAATATAGTCAGGGTTAAGCTGTTTGGTTTTTAACACAGCAGCAGTCTTCCGTCCCACCACAGCAATTTTGATTTTACCCAAAGCACGGGCATCATAACCCAAATTAGCAAGACGAGCAAAAAAATAGTTCACCCCATTTGCCGAAGTAAGAATTAACCACTGAAATTGAGCAATATTGGCGATCGCTTGATCTAAATCTGCCCAACTTGAAGGGGGCGTGATTTCCAATGCTGGCATTTCTACTACTGTTGCCCCCTGTTGCTGCAAAAGACTCGTAAACTTGCTTGATTGTTCTGCTGCACGAGTCACTAGAATAGTTTTATCAGCTAACGGGTTCGAGGTAACTTGACGAGAATCCTGATTACTAAGTTGCACAACCTTACCAATAACAATAACTGCGGGAGAAAGTGATATTTCTGCGGTTGTTTCTACTATATCGGTTAACGTCCCCCGAAAAACTTGCTGTTGTGGTCTGCCACAATGATGGATAATCGCAATTAATTCATTTGGCGATCGCCCATAATTAATTAAATTCTGGATAATCTGCGACAGAGAACGTCCTCCCATCAGGAATACCAGGGTATCAATACGAGATAAGGCTAGCCAGTCTAACTGTTCTGGCTGGTGTCCGCTAACCACCAGGAAACAGCGACTTAAATTTTTATCGGTTAAAGGAATTCCTGCTAATAAGGGGGCAGCTAAAGCGGAAGAGATCCCAGGAACTAGCTCATAATTACATTTTGCCTGATCGAGTGCGGCAATTTCCTCATTTACTCGCCCAAAAATAAACGGATCGCCACTTTTTAATCTGACTACCTGTTTACCCTGTAGGCAATATGCCACCAATAGCTGATTGATTTTCCCTTGGGGGGTGCTGACTTGACCGCCACGTTTACCGACACTGAGTTTAAGACAGTCTTCGGGGGCTAATTTTAGCAATGCTTGATCCACTAAAGCGTCATAGATCAGAATCTCAGCATTACCCAGTAATTCTCTTCCTCTAATCGTTAAATACTCCTCGTTACCAACCCCCGCACCAACTAAATAAACTTTCCCTTGCCTTATCATGAACTATATTCAGCTTAAAACTTTAAAAGCTAACAGATAGTAGTTTTACTCATAATAAACTTTTAACGGTAAAATAGTTCATTTAAACTCACAGTTTGATACAACTCATATATGGTAATAGCGATCGCGTATTCAAGCCTATAATATACAGGCTTAAACTAGGCGATGTTTGCTCCTGATCAGATCCCAACCCCACAACACTTTACAGGAAACTGGAGTCGAGACTTTCCACTTCTCCTGGAGTCTGAGGCAAGTGTAAACCACATTCTTGCTTTAAACCATGAAAACGGGTGTCTCTAGCATTATTATCCTCGGCAGTTTGAGGACGACTAGAATGCCAATCTCCTACAGAAACATAACCCAGGTCGAAAAACGGATGATAGGGCAAATCGTAAGCAGTAAGGTATTGGTAAATATCTCTGGCATTCCAATCTAATATGGGATAAATTTTGTACAGGTTTTCCTGTAGCTCGATTCTGGTTAAACTTTGACGATGATCAGTTTGATTTCGGCGTAATCCCGCTAACCAAGCCGTTGCCTGTAGCTCCTTCAGTGCACGCTGCATCGGCTCAACCTTGCGAATTTTATCGTAGCGATTGAGGGAATCTAGATCCTTTTTTTCCCAGAGCTTACCGTGGAGAGCCTCCATCCGCGCAGGAGATATTTGTGATTGATATATCTTGAGATTAAGCTTGAGCCTTTTAGTCAAAGTTCGGGCAAATCTATAGGTTTCGGCGGGTAAATAGCCAGTATCGACCCAAATTACAGGAACTTTAGGTATGATTCTAGTTACTAGGTGCAGCATTACTGCTGATTGAATACCAAAACTGGTGCTCATAACTAAGCCATCGCCAAAAGTTTCAGCACTCCATTCAACGAGGTATGATGCTTCCGCATTTTCTAACTTTTGATTAACTTGAGACAGATCGAGACGAGGTACTTTAGCGGCAGAAACCATTGGCTTAAACTTTCTAGAATTTGCTAGTAGTTAGTTACAGATTTTAAAGCAATTTATTATGATTGATTTGTTACTTTAGCTTGAACAGAAACTAATTAGACTTAATTATGCCAAACTTCACTAAATTTTATTCGCTTCTTAGGAGTTCCACAAATTTTCTTGTTAGGTAAAATTTTCCTTAAAATACACTTTAAAGGAGTAGGTTAAGCTACTTGCTCTGGCACATAATCCTTAACTAATCTACCATCTTCTAAATGAACAATGCGATCGGCTATATCTAAAATACGGTTATCATGAGTAACCAAGAGGATTGTGCTGCCTTGCTCTCTTGCCAGCTTTTGCATCAGATTAACTACATCTCGTCCAGATTTACTGTCTAAGGCTGCCGTGGGTTCATCAGCCAGAACAATTGCCGGATGTGCTACCAGGGCACGGGCGATCGCAACTCGTTGTTTTTGTCCTCCTGAAAGACTATCAGGATAGTAATCAATCCGATCTGCTAAGCCAACCTCTTCTAACATTGCCACTGCGCGATCGCGCATTTCTGATTTATTATATTTACCATGTACTTCTAAACCCATCTGTACGTTTTGGCTTGCGGTTAAGCTACGGTGTAAATTATTCGCCTGAAAGATATAACCATTATTACGTCTTGCCTGTACTAATTCTTGATTACTTGCCCCGCAAAGTTCTTTACCGAGTATTTGGCAGCTACCCGATTGAGGCGATCGCAATCCACTAACGAGAGTAAGTAATGTGGTTTTACCAGAACCAGAAGGCCCTGTCATTAAGACAATTTCACCGCGATCAATCTCTAAGTCGATGTTAAACAAAACTTGCTTGCGTAGTTCTCCTTGACCAAAATAATGGTTGAGATTTTTAATCTTGATGACTGGTTGATTATTCATAGCTTGTGCTTCTTATCTTGGGTTACAGGGTGAATAGTCAAGGGAATTTTTGAGGGATAAAACAGGGAATTATGTTTAAATAAAATAATATTTATAGCGTTTCTCATTTGAATGAGGTACAGTCTTTATGCTCTGATTTTGGTTAATGGTTAGTGGTTAGTAGTACTTCACTAATTTAAGAAATGCTATATGAGATTGATTTACTCTATTAGAGTTTTTTGGCTAGTTTTTAAGATGAAAGATACATATTCTTATATTGAATTTAAAATAGGCATTTTAACCAGATTTGAACGTTTACAAACAATGTTCTTCAAATTAAAAGAGGTTAAAGATAATCTTCGTCAAGATATTTATTTACACTGCCAACAAAACGATTTAGATTATACAGATCCAGTTGATAATTTTCCTTGGCAATATTATTTAGATGAGCCAGCTATTGATTGGTTTGCTAATACTTTTGATTTTGATAGTGCTGAAGGTATGATTTATTGGAAGCTATGGGAATTAACTGAACCTGAAATTCGCTTAGGACATCCATTTTTTAAAACTCCTGGTAACTGGTATTTTGAATCTATGTTAGATGCTATTTTTAATGGTTATTATTCACTCATAGACCTAGTTAAAGAGAAAGATAATCAAGGATGTTTATATTATCAGCCTACCGCTTATCCTTTTGGTGGTGCGGATTGCTTAGTGGAATTAATTAAGTCTTTTGGTAATCAGATAACTTATAATTCTCGGCATAAATATAGTAATCCAGTAATTAAATCGGCATGGGATTATGAATTAGCTAAAAAGTTAGTTAAGCAAGGTATTGGTTTTACTCCTGAATTATTACGTAATTAACATGTTTAATGTTGCTAAAAGCTAAAGGCTAAAAGCTAAGAGCTTATTAAAAGATATCTGCGGGATCGGCGGATTGTAATTTGCGAGTGGCGATCGCTCCTGAAATGGAACACATCACAATAGTCATGATCAGGACAGTTACAGCCCTGGATGCAGGTAAGACAATGGGGAGGGCGGTGGCGGCGGCGGTCAATTGATATAGTCCAGCAGCGATCGCTACACTAGGAACAAAGCCGATTAGAGAGAGTATAATCGCTTCTTCAAACACTACCATGAGTAAATAAGAGTTTTTGTAGCCCATTGCCTTGAAAGTGGCGTATTCTGCCATATGATCGTTAACATCAGTGGAAAGTACTTGATAAACAATTACGATACCGACAATAAAGCCCATCATTGTTCCCAGGGTAAATACGAAACCAATGGCGGTGCTGTTTTGAATATAAGTTAGTTCAGCATCGACATATTCTTGATAGGTATAGGCTTGAACATCGTCAGTGAGATAATTATTCAGCAATGTTCTGACTTCCTCGGGGTCTTGTCCTGTTTCCAACTTAATTACGCCGATACTCACCATTCCTGGCTGTTTTCTGGGAAATAGCCGCATAAAGTTTTGCTCACTAGTAATTAATGCTCCATCATCCGCAAAAGAAGCCCCAACACTAAATAAACCACCAATGGTAATCGTAGTGCGATCGCTTTCGGTAGTGATAATTTTTCCCTGTTGAATTTGCTCGATAACTTGGTCATATTCTCCCCGTGATGCCTGATCGAAGAGTACCGTGTCAGGAATTTTGACTTTATCCAGTTGACGATTAACTTCAGGTAGGTCAAACATCGGTTTTGCTGGATCGAATCCTAACACTGTCATCGAGGTTTTTTCTCGATTCTGGGGATTACGCCAGCTAAGTGAACCAACATACATCGATTCAGCAGATGCTACCCCTGGTACATCCATGGCTTGATATATGCGACGACGGGGAAAAGTATAGGGTTTGCTGAAGTTAGTTGCTTGAGTACTAGTCATGATAATATCGCCGTTGATTTTACGGGGATATGCGGTATTAGCTGAATACAGCGCATTCATAAACCCTAACTGCATGAAAATGAGGATATCGGCAAAGGCTATTCCCGATAATGCCGTTAATAGTCTAAACTTATCGTGTTTGAGTTGTAGCCAACCTAATGGGGTACGGTTTTTTAATGCTTTAAACATGAATTTTTAATTACTGATTACTGTCCAGACAAGGCATGCCTTGTCTCTACTGTTCACTGGTTACTGGTTACAGATCAATCCTGACATTCACTAACAAATTAGTTAATCCCGCTACTCTTCGACTAGATTCTTCGTCTAGCTTGACTTTCACTTCCACAACTTTGGCATCGATATTGGCTGTGGGATCGGTATTAACCACTTCTTGTCTTTCAACTTCTAAACCAATGCGTTCTACTGTGCCTGTTAGTTTTCCTGAGATGGCGCTACTAGTTACGGTTACTTGTTGCCCCAGTTGAACTTTGGTAATATCGCTTTCATAGACTTCCGCTATTGCGTACATTTGCTCAATCTGTCCAATTCTGGCAATACCTTCATCGCTCTTCACTACTTCTCCTGGGCGAGTTAAAATTTTAATTACTCTACCTGCTTGGGGAGATTTGATATAGGCTCGATCTAATTCTGCTTGAGCAGTTCTTACGGCTGCTTGTGCTTGTCTTACTTCGGCTTGGGCTACTGCCACATCTACTGGGCGAACTTCGGCAATTTTGTCTAAAGTGGCTTTAGCTTCGGTAATTTGTTTTTGTTGACTAGATTCAATCCGCTTCAGGTTGGCTTTGGCTTCTGCTAGTTGTTCTTTGGCGGTTGCTAAAGTCAGATATTTACTATCTTTTTCCGAGGCTGATACTGCCCCATCTTGATATAGGGTTTGATAGCGTTGGTATTCTAACTCCGCATTGCGTAATTCTGCTTCCATCCTTGACACCATGGCACTTTGGGCAATAATGTTATTGCTTCTTTCCGCTTCAATACGGGCGATCGCTGCTTGCTGTGCTTGAATCTCTCCTGTTTTCGCCCCTGCCTTGACTTGAGCTAAGTTTGCTTGGGCGACACCTACCTGTTCTTGTGCCTGATTTAAAGCTGCTTCCAGGCGATCGCGACTATCTAATACCGCAATCACATCACCCCTTTTGATTTCGTCTCCTTCTTTTACCAGCAACTCCTCAATGCGATTTCCTTCTGCCCCAGAAGAAACTGAGAGCTGAATTATTTCTCCGCTGGGTTCAAGTCTGCCTAATGCTGTCACGGTTTTGATTTCTGGCATCACTTGGATCGGCTCTTCTACTTGTGAGACTGTAGTTTGCCGCAATCTATAGACTGTTATACCACCCAAAATTAGAGCGATCCCCACTATAACTACTGGTAATCTCGGCAATCTCTGTCCTAGTGGTTTAGATGATTTTGTGTCGTTGCCAGTTATGTAATTCATGATCATTAAGTTTATTTATGACTAAACCGTTTAGTTTAATTATAAACATAAATCAAACTAAACTGACCAGTTTAGAATTGAAAATTAAATCTTTTAATAATTCTCAGAATTTTTGTTGAAGCAGAAGACAGAGACAAAGTATCAAAACTACACAAAGCAATCAAAGACAACAACTAGAACTTTTTACTTGTTACTTGTTACTCGTTACTCAATTTTTTAAGTAACCTACACGAAACGGATTTAGTATGATTATGCGATCGCCATAATTAGGACTATTTAACAGTCATTTGATCTCGATGATGAGGCTCTAATAAGCTGGCAATGTCTGGCCCCAGGGGAATAATTCCGCCAGGATTTAAGGGAAATAAGTTACCATAATAGTCTTGTTTAACGCTTTCAAGATCGCAAGTGGAGACAACTCCTGGCAACTGATATAAATCTCGTAGATATGCCCCTAAATTATTGTAATCAGCGATACGGCGGAGATTACATTTAAACAGCCCATAATAGACGATATCAAAACGAAACAAAGTAGTAAACAATCTTATGTCTGCTAAGGTCAAGCGATCGCCACAAAGATAACGATTGCTGGCTAGTACGGTATCGATTTCGTCTAGGGTCGAAAATAATTCCTTACTCACGATATCGTAAGCCTGTTGAGTTTGGGCAAAACCGCAGCGATAAACCCCATTATTAACCGCATGATATATTTTCTCGTTCCATTGGTCTATTTGCTCTTTAAGCTCGGCTGGATAAAGATCAAAGTCAGGATGTTGGGCATATTGATTAAACTCAGAGTTGAGTATTTCAATAATTTCCGCACTTTCATTATTAACAATGGTATTGGTTTGCTCGTCCCACAAAATTGGTACGGTGCAGCGTCCTGTATATCCTGATTGAGATAATTGGTAGAGTTCGGGGACAGTATTACAACCTAATTCTGGCTCAGATAAGACCCAAATTCCTGCGTCTGGGGAAGGATAGACGATGGAAATAGCGATCGCCTGCTCTAAGCCTTTTAATGCTCTAGTGACTAAGGTACGATGTGCCCAAGGACAACCCATCCCAACATAGAGACGGTAACGATTAGCAGCAGGTTGATAAAGTTTTTCTGTAGTACTAATAGTATTTCTAAATTGACTTTCAGGACGAATATACTCCCCAGTCTGGTTGCGGGGTGCTAGCTGAGACATCATAATTTGCCACATCGTTGTCCAGACAAACTTGCCCGTTTTAACAATTAACTTGCCTGGGAGAGACTTATTTGCCATTGTTTGTTAGTGGTTAGTGGTTAGT
>CBDUCX010000065.1:0-20094 GCA_965365755.1 uncultured Pleurocapsa sp. | reverse complement strand
TTTATATGAATTTCCTTAATCTCAGAATAAATAATGTTTGTATTAAATTAATTTGGATTTCTACGATTATTAATTGCTTTTCTTAGCTAGTGAATCAAGAATAACAATGATAAATAGATATCGTAAACTCTCGAAAATACTGAAATTTTAGTATAAAGAAATAGTATTGTTATCAAATAATGTATAAATTTGTTGTAAAGATAATTACTAAAATGTTAATTGTCAGAGATGTCTGTATTTTTACTAATATTTATTTCGTTTATCTAATAAACAAAAAAGCGGTTGCCTTATTAATGCGACCGCTCAAAATGCTCAAAATATTTAAACTAAATTTTTTAAATTTATTAGCAATAATTACAATGTTTTAATTAGCAAAAATAGTATTAGTTACCATCATTAATGTCGCCCCTTGGAATTTTACTGTTTAAGTTTTCCGCGATCGCGTTAGTAGAGAAGAAACTAGGACTTATGGTTAATAAGGTTAGGCAACTTAATTTTATCAGTTGTGTAACGTCTAATTTAAAGGAAATAATTTTATCTGAAATTTCATTGGAAATAATCATGAGTTTAATTTTAATTTTGCTCAATCTATTTATAAATAATTGATGATGATAATGAACATAAACATATAGTGGAATGAGGATCAAATATAATCACCATTAAAATGTGACCATTTTGTTTACCAATCAACTTTGCTAATGGTACGAATGTTTATGCCCGTGATGAGTAATATCTCTTCTACAATAAATAATGCATAAATCAATTGTCTACAGTATTGTTGGGTAATTTTTGATAAAGAAAGTTTAAAGTAACCAAAGTAATTAATAAAGTTAATGAGAATTTACTTTGTTAATCACAAAGTAGCTAATTAGTGCTTTTAGGGGTCGCGATTAATCTTGATGTCGGAATAAACAATTACAATCTATAAAGTGCGGGACTAGATTTATAGATAAATATACGTAAAATAGTGAAAGTCAAACTTTTATAGCAAGGACAGGAGATACAAAGGTGAAAAAAATTGAAGCTATTATCAGACCTTTTAAATTGGACGACGTTAAAATAGCTCTAGTTAATGCTGGAGTGGTAGGCATGACAGTATCTGAAGTAAGGGGGTTCGGTCGCCAAAAAGGTCAAACTGAGCGTTATCGAGGTTCAGAATATACTGTAGAATTTCTACAAAAACTCAAACTAGAAATCGTCATTGAAGATGAGCAGGTTGACATGGTAGTAGACAAGATTATCGCTGCTGCTCGTACAGGGGAAATTGGGGATGGTAAGATCTTCGTTTACCCTGTAGATCAAGTTGTACGAATTCGTACTGGAGAGAAAAATTTAGAAGCAGTATAGTCTAACCTTATGAACTCCCTGAATCAAGTCAAGGTCTAAATAGAACCCACGTTTTGTTTTATTTATTTAACTTAAAACTGAGGCTGGTTTTTGTAATTCTTGAACTAATAAATTCAAGATATTTGCTACTAAGATTAAAGATTCAGGGAGCTATTTTTCGGCGAAATATTAACAGTAATAGTTCTCGAACAACTATTATAGGTAATTTTGATTAAAAAAGCTGGCGATTAGGAGGCTACGGGTCACGTAATCGTAATTTTCAGGACTCATTTTTTGTTAATCTGCAGCTAGTCTCAATAGTAAGCAGGCGATCGCCCTGATTATTGGTACGATAAGCTGTAAGTATGATTCCACCTTTTTTGGTAACTTTAATTCCCCTGGCTGGCTGAATCTTACCAATGCTGGTTTCAACGGGCTGGGGTATGGCAGATGTAGAGTTATTACTTTGTCCGTTAACATAAGCATTCAGAGATTCCATGGGTAATTCTGGTGCGGGTGGAACACCACCTTTCCCTTTAATGGTTAGACCATTTTTGGCGGCAATCTCCCTATTGGCACGACAAGCTTGAGCAGGAGTTTCTTCTGGCACTACTATGTTAGTTGATAATTCTGATACTCCCTGGAGAGAGGTAACATCGGGAACATCGATTGAAACACTGCCGTCTAAACCAAAGTCGGAACTGGCATTAATATCGTTGGTAGAAGGATTTAAGGTACTGGCTTTAATACCGAACAATGATTCTGCAGTAATGTCAATATTGCCTCCCTGTCCCTGTTCTGCGCTAGCAATAATATCGTTATTACCTTCAAATGCCACGATAAACTTAGTATCGATGGTTAAGTTACCACCATTTGCGTTGCCCAAGGCTTCAGCAGAAATAAAACTATCCCCCTTTAAGAAAATACTATCCGCTACTTGTAAATTAATCTCTGCACCTGTTCCCGTTTCCGCCTGAGTTGCTGCCTCAATCCTACCACCACTTTCTAGACTTAGAGAATTAGCAGTTATAGAAATATTACCAGGTTCACCAGTTCCAGGTGCAGAACCACCATTTTCTTCTGCGAGACTAGAAAAGTTACTAGCGGTAATGATTGCCCCATCAGTAATAGTCAATTGATCTGTAGTTAGATTAATATCTCCTCCCTTTCCAGATTCAATTAAAGCGTTATTAAAAATACCACTACCACTCAGGTTAATCAATTCACTAGCATTAATAGTTACAGTACCTGCATTACCATTACCTAATGTTCTCGCTGAAATTCCCGAACCATCATTGAGAATGAGTTGCTTGGTATCAATAGTAAGATCACCACCATTCCCAGTAGAACCTTCAAAAACAATAGCCTGTATGAAACCAACATTAGATAATTCTATTGAGTCCGTGGCAAAAATATTGATTGTGCCACCATTGCCTTCGCCTGCAACATCTGCGGTGATAAAGCCTTGATCCACAACTAGCGAGGAAGCATTTATTTCGATATTGCCACCATTCCCCTCACCTAAAACATCTGCGGAAATAATTCCTTGCTCAACTAGAAGCGAGGAGGTATTGATCTTGATATTGCCAGCTTCTCCTATGCCAGTTTCAGAAATATCAACAAAAATAGAACTTAATATTTCCATTTCTTGTCCTTGCACATCGGAAATACCTCTGCCTGATACTGACACCTCATCTGTGGCATTGATAGTAACATTTCCGCCACTTCCTCGACTTTGAATTGCTGCTTGAATACTACCGCCATCACTGATACGTAATGATTCAGTATCAATCTTGATATCTCCTCCAGTGGTGACTAAATCAGGATTATTAACGAAAAAATCACCTGCATTAGCATTAATTGAACTTGGAGCAAGATCAGTATCACCCTGCTCACCAATCGTAATTAATTTGGTGTTGATGTTAACATTACCTGCCTCTCCTGCTCCTGAAGTCAAAGCTCTAATCGATCCGTTTCTACTTAGAAATAGATTTTGAGCATTTATATTAATATTTCCAGATTGACCACCTATACTGGTAGTAGATATAGAGCTATCTATTTTACTTTGTCTTCCATCTGTCCTTGTTACCAAGCCAAAACCATCAATGCGAACAGTGTCAGCAATGTTGAGATTGATATCTCCACTATCATTGTTTGCCTCAACTAAGCTAGAAATATTAGCGCCATTAGTGATATTAAGATTTTGCGCCGTTAAATTAATTTTTCCGTTTCTTCCTACCGCTTCTTCGGTAAAGAAATTAGAAATGCCGCTAAAGCTATTACCAACAATCCCATCAAACGAAATATCTCCACTGGCAGTTAGAATAAGATCCCCAATGTTGCCTGCGCCATTATTAAAATTCCCAATATTGCCTCCGTTACTAAAACTAATATTGCGAGCATTTACAATGACGTTACCAGCATTTCCCACACCAGCATTAGAGTTAGTAATAGCCGAATTATCTATTACCAAATCATTTGTCAGATCAATTACCACATCTCCCGCTTGAGCATCAGGCGAACCTAAGTCAGGAGCGATACCTGCAGAAAAACGGCTGACCGAAGTTAAGGATAAGTTGTTGGCATTAATATTAATTGAGCCACCTCCATCTCCTGCAACAAAAACCTGAGCACCATTGGTAAAAGAGACGTTGCCCCTGGCAACTGCTTCAGGGAAATTGAAGCTTCCATCTTCATTTATACTTACTATTCCTGACTCAGTTAACCCGCCTAATTCCACTCTGCCACCCAATGTGCCTAGTGAACCACCATCAAAGTTAAGATTGCCGCCAAGTAACGCCAGTGTTTGTCCAGTACTAGCTGTTAAACTAGACTGATTTGTCGCAATATCCCCTGGATTATCGCGAAAACCTAAGCCAATGGGAGCATTAACTGTTAATAAAGGAGGAGTATCTAAATCGGTGCTAAATTCTCCATTTTCAAACACAATACTACTGGCACTGCTGACATAAAACGAACCACCGATACTTAAACTGGCATTTTCCCCAAACAGAATCCCTGCGGGGTTAATCAAGAATAAATTAGCACTGCCATTAGCCCGAATCAAGCCATCAATATTAGAGATATTGCCCCCCGTTACCCGAGAGAAAATATTACTAATATCATTGGCATTGTTAAAGAAGGCTTCGTTATTGGTGGGTACAGAAAAATCTTGGAAGCTATGAAAGAGATTACCTTCTCTTGTTTCCCCTCCCGTTATTTCCGCCACGTTGCCGTTCTGATTGACTTCTGTGTTGAGGGTATTATCGGAAGTGACTTGAGCAAGGGATATTTGACTGCTAGCGAAGGAAAGACCAAGAGTGTAGAGACAAACTTGCAGCAGATTTAAAAAAGCTTTTGACACGGTAATATTTCTTTTTAGCCCAAATATAATGGTTTCAGAAATACTATCATTAGAAAAAATTATTGTTATTTCTTTTTTTATTATCTTTAGATTATTAGAACCTTTGTCACTTGACTGTAACAAAAATCTATAAAATGTTATTAATATCTAGAAATAGCACCCTCTTTAATATCTTTAATATCTTTGATACTTTGATACTTTAATATCTATTCTGTAAAAGCTTGAACTCCACCATCAGGGTTAAGCAACAGTCGAATTGTCGATGATTGTGATTCAGAGAGGGGAGAAATAAATGATTCTCCATTCACAGGAATATTAGTCTGATCTAGATATAGTTGAGAGCCTTTTCCTAAAGAAATTACTCGTTTAATTGAGCCATCGTCATTCAGCAATAAACGGTATTCTAGACTTTGTTTTAGCCCTTCTGGTGGTTGCCATTTTTGCTTAAAATAAGCTATTACTTCTTCTATTTGACTTGGAGGGGAAGATGAACCGCGAAAAGCCAGATCAGAATTTGGAGACGTAGTTTTGTCTTTAGGCGGTTGAACTAATGAGTCTGCTGGTGCATTAGATGGGGAATTTATCACAGTATCAATCTGATTTGTTTGATCTGCTTGATTTTTTTCGGCTGATAACTTTGATTCGGGTTTAGCTATCGGGGTAATTTTATCTGGAGATAAGACTGATTCAACTGATTCAATCTCATTTTCTTCTGATGTTGCTTGTTTGTCTGCTGGAGTCTGAGAAGGGACAACAATTGTTGATTCGCCTGGTTGATTAGCGGCAAGTTCTTCCTTAGTTGAATTATTTAAGCCAGATTGACGCGCGACATCGGATAAAGGATAGTCAGCAGGATCGGGTATATCTGGTTTCGGTTTCGGGGTGTCTACCGCGGGAGGAGGAGGCAACCTGTTAATAGAAGTAAAAGATTTTGTCTGCTTGGATTGAGAATTAGGTTTTTTAGCTGTATTGGGTGCTTGAGGGGGAATAATTTCATCTAGTTCGGGAATTTCTGCTGCTGGTGGAGACTGCGATTCTGGTGATGAGGCGATATTTTGTTCCCATGGGGATTTAAGAAGAATAGTTGTAATCCCTATTACTGCGATCGCCGTTGCCACAATTCCACCCCAAAGAGGTATTATCTTTTTAGAATGGGAGTCACTCTGTTTCGTTTCTACTAGAGTAGCAATTTCAGCTTGATATGCTTCCATGGCAGTTACTAAGTCAAAAAGCTGCACTGTACTGAGCTTAATGTTATTGACTTTGCTGTCATGCACGAGAGAACCAAAATACAGTTTGTGATGTACTAACCCTTGGGGTTTTAAACAGGGGTGATTATCCTGAAGTTTAACCTCCGCCTGAAGCTTTACTGGAGTACTTGTCGGTGATTGAAAAGAAGCGCTGAGATGTTCTTGAATATAAGAATCAACTGCCGTCTGAAGTTGTAATAAATCTTGTTTATTTCCCCGAATTGTAGTCTGTTTGGAAGTAGGTTCTCGTGGATCATCAAACTTCAGTTTAAATTGGATTTTTTTAAACCCAGCTTGGTTTTTCCAGCGGTCAAGAAGCGATTTATCACCCATTATTTCTAAGGTACAGGTGGGTGGAGTGAAGCGATGTATGGTAGAAGGCATTGTACTCAGACTTATTGATCTTGGTTATTAATTTATATTTTAGTGAAGCGTAAGTTAAAAGATAATTGAATTTTATTGCTTACTTAATTTTGTTGAAGCTTATCAGCTATTTGAGTGGCATCAAAAATAGCAATCCAGAGTAAACGATGACCATTTTGACCGCTATAAAACAATAGATCAATTAATAGCTTCCAGGCTAAACGTGATAAATATTCAGGCGAGATATTTTGCGCATTAGCGATTCTTTCTTGATAGTAATTAATAAATCGATCAAGATAATTACCTAGTAAAGCCGTTTGATGAGGTGGTTTATTTTGTTCGGTGACTTGTTCTAGTAAACATATTGCTCTGCGGAGTAACTCTTGATGCTGTTTTGCTAAATAACAAATAATTATGACTAAAGATCTCGCTTCTTCCACATCTAGTTTTTTTCTGCCCCCAGAACTTTTACGTTTAGGGTTAGAAGACCTTAAACGCCACAGAGTTATGCGATCGCCAATCACTGATTCTAAGTGTAAGTCTTGGGCTGCCTGAATAATCGCTTCAGAACTAATATCGGCGATCGCTTCTAAAGCTAAGAGAACTAGATCTAAATGACATTTGATATTCTCTAACTCACGATCATTACTGGCTTTGGAATCACCTAACCCTTGCAACTGGGAAAAATCATAATTAGCTTTCATATTAAGTAGTATAGTGATCCGAAGCGAAATTAATAGTGAGATTTATTATTATATTTTATTAAAACTTTATTTAATATTCAGTAATTAATACGGTTTCTTAATCGAAATTCTCTTCAGCATAACTAATAATATAAGGAGATCAAACCTCAAAAGTATTGTTGATATGACATTATATTTATCTGGTGCTGGTGCTTATTGTGCTTTTCTATTATTAAGCAAATTTAGTGACCGAGAATGTTCTAAAACTGACCCTGCATCCTGGTTGGTGGTTGCTATTGCCTCAGCTTTGTGGATTATAGTAGTTCCTATCTCGTTAATAGAAATTAGAACCAAGACTAAAGCAAAAGCGCAACTTGCCCAGATTAGAAAAGCCGGAAATCCTCAGACAATTACCCAGAAAGTTGAAGCAACTGGAGAAATCAAAGAATTTGATGCCAATAGTCTGGCACAACTAAACTCTTAGTAATACCTAATACTTTTTTTAGACTTTGCTCTAAAAATCTACTAAATCAAATATTCGCAAACCCTGTATGAATTACAAAACCATACTATACAGGGTTTATTAAAGTAATGTCTCAAAAGCTGATAGTGAGACAGTGTAAATGATTACTCACCAGTTCCTGGAGCTACTTCCCCAGGAGTTAATTCTGCTGCAATACAACTTTCCAGGGCTTCTTCGATTTCTATTTCAGCAATACTCGCTAGATCCAGAGTGCATTCAGCATGACGTACTGGCAACAAGCTACGACGGCAGCTATCTAAAATCATTGCTGATTTTTCTGGTTCTGAATTACGACTAACTGCTGATTTTCCTGGTTCTGAATCGCTACTAACAGTTGATTTGCCGAGTTCTAAATCACTACTAATAGTCGTCACACAGGTAGCCAGTTCATCAGGTCTACGAACCCGGTAACAAGATTGTAAAGCATTATTACCTTTAAGATTGGTTGCAGTTTCGATTTGAACGACACAGGCTGCTAAATCTTGGGGTTTTGCAGCATCGGAACAAGCTGTTGTTGCTGCTGACTTGTCAACACCACTGGAGATGAGACTCTCGGCACAGCTACCGATACTACCCGCCCAGGCAGAAGAATTGGGAGTAGTTAATAAAAATAGGGGAAAAGAGACTAAACTAGTCCAGCGAACCACTTTCAGTAGAATTTGCATAGTAATTTGATCATAATTTTGACTCACAACCATACTAAAGGTAGTTCATTGAAATCGGAAGTGAATTTTTCAAGGATGTAGTGGGGGTAGTAGGTAGTGGGTAGTAGATTAGTTAAGTAATTGGGGTAGTGCTAGTGAGGTAGTGAAGTTTATGGGGGCTATCAACTGAATCGGAATAATTAGACAATTTGCCACATAGTTAGCTGAACCCGATGTCATGCCTGTGGAGAAGCAAGAGCCGACTCTCTTTGATGAAGTAGGAACTAATAATCAAGCAATGTCCAACATTGTCTAATTTTTAGAAAGCGGCACTTTAAGTAAAGAGTAACGAGTAACAAGTAATTATCCTGGAGCTTTTTGATAGTAATAAAGACGGACTTTAGGCTTGCAAGTTACCTTACTTTTTTTTAGAATCCCCGTCCTGTTAGGTCGGGGAGTATGTCAAACACAGTTCAAAGTTTAATATTGGGGAATACTAGAATCGATTTCTTGACTCCAAGCAATAATCCCGCCCTTGACATTAGTACCTTCGATCCCTGCTTCCTTCAGAATATTTAGCGCTTTTGCCGATCGCCCTCCCAGTTTACAATGAGCAATGAGACGATGACCGTTGAGTAATTCTTTGACCTTTTCGACTCCTTGACCGTCTTCTAATTCCGACAGAGGAATCAAAACTGAACCGTCAATTTTAGCAATTTCGTATTCGTTAGGATTACGGACATCTAGCAGCATAAAATTATCTTCGCCGCTGTCCATCAACTGCTTCAAGTCCTGGACTGACATTTCGGCGATCGCATTACTCTCTTTGGCTGCTGTTGCTGCTGCTTGAGGAATACCACAGAACTCTTGATAATCAATCAGTTTTTCAATTACGGGTCGTTCGGGGTTAGGACGTAATTTAAGCTCACGGAACTTCATATCCCAGGCATTATAAAGCAGTAATCTACCGCTGAGGGTATTTTCTGCCCCTAAAATGATCTTAATCGCTTCTGTTGCTTGAATTGTGCCAATAATGCCACATAGCACCCCTAGGACACCACCTTCGGCGCAAGAAGGAACCATTCCTGGTGGTGGTGGTTCGGGATATAAATCACGATAGTTTGGCCCTCCCTGGTAATTAAATACCGTTGCCTGTCCCTCAAAGCGGAAAATAGAACCATAGACATTGGGCTTGTCTAGTAGCACACAAGCATCATTGGTGAGATAACGAGTGGGGAAGTTATCTGTACCATCTACTATCACGTCATAGGGTTCGAGAATCTCTAGGGCATTAGCTGAACTGAGAGCCGTTTCGTATAAATCCACCTGGCAGTGGGGATTGATGCTCAAAATACGGTCTTTTGCTGACTGGATCTTGGGCTTTCCGACCCATGATTCACTGTGAATTATCTGGCGTTGTAAATTAGAACTGTCAACAATATCGAAGTCCACTAAGCCAATTCTGCCGATACCTGCCGCTGCCAGATATAGCAACAGAGGAGAACCAAGACCACCACTACCGATACAGAGAACGCTAGCTGCCTTGAGGCGTTTTTGTCCGTCTAATCCTACCTCTGGCAAAATTATATGACGTGAATACCTTTGATATTCCTCTTTATTGAGTTCTATTGCTTCCAAATTTGGATTAAGCATGATGATTAGAAAAAACGCGATCGCAAACCTTAATTTTAAGGTTAGCATTAGTACAATTAGACCCTTTATTATATAGAATTTCTGCGACAAACTCCCAGCGAGATCAGACTATTAAATAACGTTACAAAGTTCATCACGAACATCAAGCAGTCAAGTATCTCTATATTTTTTACAGTTGGGGCTAAAAATAATTGAGAATAATTTTGCCTGGAGGCAGATTAAGAGATATAGATGGCATTTGAAGTTTACGACCCAGAGAATTTTTACGACGAACTGTTTTCAGATTTAGGGAAGCCGCGATCGCATTGTGCTTCTCTCGTGGATCACATGATCGAGTTAGGAATTAAGCAGCTAGAACAACAGCGTCAAACGGCAGAAATAGCTTTATTCAAACTGGGAGTAACTTTCAATGTCTATAGCGATGATCAAGGGGTAGAAAAGATCTTTCCCTTTGATATTATTCCGCGCATTATTGACGGTGCAGAATGGTCACAGTTAGCCCAAGGTTTAAAGCAAAGAATCCAAGCCTTGAACCTGTTTTTAGGGGACATCTACGGTGAGCAAAAAATAATTAAAGACGGTAAAATCCCTCCTGAGATTATCTACACTGCCTCCGGTTTTCTCAAGCCTTGTTTGGGGATCAAGGCTCCCGTAGGGGTTTGGTGTCATATTACGGGGACAGATTTAGTCCGAGATCGTGACGGCTGCTGGTATGTCTTGGAAGATAATTTGCGATCGCCGTCTGGAATATCCTATGTCCTGGAAAATCGCCGAGTAATGAAAAGTACCTTCCCCGAAATCTTCAAGGATATGACGGTAAAGCCTGTAGATGATTATCCTAGTCAGCTATTAGAAACTTTACTCAATCTTGCTCCGCCTCAAGTGCCAGACCCAATGGTAGTGGTATTGACTCCTGGTATTTATAATTCTGCCTACTACGAGCATTCCTTCTTAGCGCAACAGATGGGGATTGAGTTGGTAGAAGGAAGAGATTTAGTCGTAGCTAACGGCTATCTACAAATGAGGACTACCAAAGGTTTGAGGCGAGTTGATGTCGTGTATCGGCGCATTGATGATAATTTTTTAGATCCTTTAGCCTTTAATCCTGATTCCCTCCTGGGTGTACCAGGGTTAATGAAAGTTTATCAGCAAGGAAGAGTGGCTTTGGCTAATGCTCCAGGTACAGGGGTCGCAGACGATAAAGTAGTTTATGCCTATGTGCCAGATATGATTCGCTATTATCTGGGAGAAGAACCGATTTTGGCTAATGTGCCAACCTATCTCTGCTGGAGAGAAGAAGATCGAAAATACGTCTTAGAAAATTTAGATAAATTAGTGGTCAAGGCTGCCAACGAAGCTGGTGGTTATGGCATGTTGATTGGCACCAAATCTACGAAAGAAGAAAGAGAGGCATTTGCCCAGAAAATTATTGCTCAACCCCGCAACTATATTGCTCAACCCACCTTAAGTCTCTCGCGAGTACCAACCCTAATTGATGGCAAAGTTGAAGGTAGACACGTCGACTTGCGTCCTTACATTCTCCATCGTGGGGATGAAATCTACGTTCATCCAGGGGGACTAACTAGAGTGGCACTGAAAAAAGGCTCTTTGGTAGTCAACTCTTCTCAAGGTGGAGGGAGTAAAGATACCTGGGTTATTAGTAATAAATAAGGGATAAGGCAGCCCAACTTAATTCACATTAAACGTAATCTTACTAGTCTAAATAGAATGTTAGTAATGAGCCTTTGCTCACAGAATAATTTTAAAACTCCTCATAGTGGTTATCACTGGAATTATATTACTCCTAACTATTTTGAAGGCTGGTATTTTCGTCTAACTTTGCCTGAGATTAAGCAAACTTTTGCCTTCATGTATTCTATTGAAGATCCTCTGGGAGAACAACTCAAGAGCGGTGGTGCAGTACAAATCTTGGGTATTGATGAAGCATATCTCTTTCGTACCTTCATTGATGTACACAAGTTCTTCGCTGACCAGAATAATTTAGCTTTGGGACACTGGAGTAAAACTAATTTAACAACCAAGGCGAAGTTGCTATCTTCTACTGAGTTTCGTAACTGCATTACCGAAGGATACCAAGTAACAGCCAAGCTTAATCAAGGGAGCATCTACGATCCTGTGAGAAATGAATATTGTCATTGGGAATATCAGATTCAACCTGTCTACGGTTGGGGAAATTCTCAACAACCTCAGCAATCTTCCGCAGGCTGGTTATCATTTCTGCCTATATTTGAACCTGGATGGCAAATTATCATGGCTCATGGTTTAGCTACAGGATGGGTTGAATGGCGCGGTCAGCGTTATCAATTTACCAATGCACCAGCTTATAGCGAAAAAAATTGGGGTAGCTCTTTTCCCCAAAAATGGTTTTGGCTTAACTGCAATAGCTTTAATCAAAAAACAGATTTAGCTTTAACCGCAGGGGGAGGAATTAGACAGGTTTTATGGTGGTCAGAAGAAGTGGCCTTAATTGGTATCCACTACCAGGGAAAATTTTATGAGTTCGCACCCTGGAATTCTCAAGTAAGCTGGCAAGTCGAACCCTGGGGAAAATGGCAACTGCAAGGGAAATCTGTTGAATACGAGGTAATTCTGACAGGTACAACAAATCTTTCTGGTACTTATGTGCGTACTCCTACGGCAAAGGGTTTAGTTTTTAACTGCCGAGATACAACTCAAGGAAAGCTTAGTTTAATATTATCTGATTGCCAAGGCAAAACCATTGTTACAGCAACTAGTAACTTGGCAGGTTTGGAAGTGGGTGGCGCGCCCTGGGAAAAGGCTTGGGTAGTTAATAAACCGCATCTAGTTTGAGCGTGAGGTACGGCGAATTTACTTCGCCATGTACAATCACGCTGTTGAAACCAGTAGTTTTTAAGATAACTGTTCATAGATAGTAGGTAGTCAAAAAAAACGGTAAGGATTAAATCATAAATATAAAACTACACTTTTCCAATCCTGATCAAGCGCCTAAAGCTTTATCCCAGGCTAACTGATGCTCTAAACCATACTTGATAAAATCTTCTGGTTTAGCGCGATCGCTTTTACCAAAAACACCTAAACTGTAGGGATTTTCTGCCATCCGTTGGCTGACTAACTCCTGTTCAAATTGAATGACTTCTTCTCTAGGCTTGTCAGTTTTAAAAAAGTCCACAATCAAAACAGTTCTGTCAAAAGCAGTATAGTTATGGGGACAGTGGGGATAGCTATGGTCAAGAATCATGAATTTCCCCTCTTGCCAATAAAGCTTTTCATGGCAGATTTTCATGGCGACATCTCCCTCTGGGACAATTAATCCCAAATAGCCCCGATTCATGTGAGGATTATAGTTTACATGGAGCTTAATATCTAAACCTGGATGAAATGTACCGAAATAAACATTTCTCATCACGTCGTCATTATTTTGGTTAACTTCGGCGATCGCCTGAGACAAGATCGGGAAGTACTTTTCTCTTAATGCCCGTACTTTAACTGCTGCCTGATCTGAACCATAATCAGGATAAGTTATTTGATGCTCTTTAATATATGCTTCGATGAACTTACCTTGGAATAATACTCCAAACGCGCTGTATTTCTTCTCCCCTTTGGTTTTGATAGTTTTGGTTTTAGGACCCATTACATTATCGGCGATCGCTAATTCTGCTGGAGATGCCTGATTCCTGAAGTGGGTAAACTCGTCTCGAATCTCTTGCCATTGGGCTTGAAAACTGTTGAGAAAAGAAAACTGTTTGGGGTCTAGATGATACTCGGTATATGTTTGCATCTGACTGAGAATTGCTATATTGACAATTTCTGCCTTAATTATAGGAAATTATCAGAATTAACTGATATATTTTTATTTTATATAGACGCTGTTCTTTCCCTTCTCTAAATCAAATATCGCCACACAAATTTAGATAGTAAAAGTTAAAAATTGTCAAATATTTTATTGTTAATTAATGTAAATAATTGTTTAAGTGAACGCTCACTATTTCTGTTAAATTTTGTTACGTAATGTTTAAAAAATGTTATCGAATTGTGTCAGATCCTGGGGTTGGCGGAATTTAGGTAACGTTTTTTGATAAATATATTTTACGCAAACCTGCGTCGTGAGGAAGTAAAGAGCGAACTTACTCTGACACATCCCCGCTCATATCCCCAACTATTAAAGGAGATTAGAATTATATGTTCACCCAGGTTAAGTCCACCGTTCGTCACGTTAAGCCAGATGTCGTTAACGGACGTGATCTACTTAGGGTGGTCTATGTCGTGCTAGAGCCTCAGTATCAAAGCACCCTGACTGAAGCTGCTAGGTCGATTAATAGTAATAATCCACATTTAGCCATTGAACTGAGTGGCTATTTAATCGAAGAGTTAAGAGACGAGGAAAATTACGCTAATTTTAAACAGGACGTTGCCCAAGCAAATATATTTATCGCATCTTTAATCTTTGTCGAAGATTTGGCACAGAAGTTGGTTGAGGCAGTAAAACCTCATCGTGATAATTTAGATGCCGCGGTAGTCTTTCCTTCCATGCCAGAGGTAATGCGTCTGAATAAGATGGGTAGTTTTTCCATGGCGCAGTTGGGACAGTCCAAAAGTGCGATCGCCCAATTTATGCGGAAACGTAAAGAGAATTCAGGAAGCTCGTTTCAGGATGCGATGCTCAAGCTGCTGCGGACTCTCCCCAAAGTATTAAAATATTTGCCGGTGGAAAAAGCGCAGGATGCCCGTAACTTTATGCTAAGTTTCCAGTATTGGTTGGGTGGTAATGCCGATAACCTAGAGAATTTCTTGTTGATGCTGTCGGATAAGTATGTTTATCCCGATAGAAATAAAGGTGATGTACAATATGCCGAACCAATTGTCTATCCAGATATGGGTATTTGGCATCCTCTGGCACCGAAGATGTTTGAGGATATTCAAGAATACTTAGATTGGTTCAATAGTCGTACTGATATTGCCGACGACCTGAAAGATCCCTTAGCTCCCTGCGTTGGCTTGGTATTGCAACGTACTCACCTAGTCACCCAGGACAATGCTCACTATGTAGCCATGGTGCAGGAATTAGAATGTATGGGAGCGCGAGTTATTCCTGTGTTTGCGGGGGGATTAGACTTCTCTAAACCAGTAGATGCCTATTTCTGGCAAGAAGGTCAAAATCAAGCCATTGTGGATACAGTGGTTTCTCTCACAGGCTTTGCTCTAGTAGGAGGGCCAGCCAGACAGGATCATCCCAAAGCGATCGAGTCCTTAAAACGCCTGAATCGTCCCTACATGGTAGCCTTACCTCTAGTATTCCAAACTACAGAAGAGTGGCAAGATAGTGAATTAGGTCTACACCCTGTACAGGTAGCATTGCAGATTGCCATTCCTGAATTAGATGGTGCCATTGAACCCATAATTGCTTCTGGTCGAGATGGAGCAACGGGTAAGTCGATCGCCCTACAGGATCGGGTAGAAGCGATCGCCCGTCGGGCGATGAAGTGGGGTAACTTACGTAAGAAACCAAAATTACAGAAAAAGGTAGCAATTACTGTCTTTAGTTTTCCTCCTGATAAAGGAAACGTCGGTACGGCAGCCTATCTCAATGTCTTTAGTTCGATATACGAAGCGATGAAAGGCTTAAGAGACAACGGTTATGATATCCAAAACTTGCCTGGTTCAGCGGAAGAATTGATGCAGGAAGTAATTCATGATGCCCAAGCCCAGTATGCCTCTCCAGAGTTAAATATTGCTCATCGGATGTCTGTCGAACAGTACGAAAGACTGACTCCCTATTCCGTGAAGCTAGAGGAAAACTGGGGTCCCCCACCAGGACACCTCAATAGTGATGGTCAAAACCTACTGATTTACGGTAAAGAGTTTGGCAATGTCTTTATCGGTGTACAGCCTACCTTTGGTTACGAAGGTGACCCCATGCGCTTGCTGTTTTCTCGTTCTGCCTCTCCCCATCACGGTTTCGCCGCTTACTATACCTACCTAGAGCATATCTGGCAAGCTGATGCCGTACTGCACTTTGGTACTCATGGTTCCTTAGAATTTATGCCAGGTAAACAAATGGGGATGTCGGGGGAATGTTATCCCGATAGCCTTATTGGTAGTATCCCTAACATCTATTACTACGCAGCTAATAACCCTTCTGAAGCAACTATTGCCAAACGTCGTAGTTACGCTTCGACGATTTCCTACCTAACTCCCCCTGCGGAAAACGCTGGACTATATAAAGGTTTGAAAGAATTGGGAGATTTAATTGGTTCCTACCAAAGTCTGAAAGATGGCGGAAGGGGTATTCAAATCGTGGATACCGTAATGGATCAAGCACGGATTTGTAATCTAGATCGGGATATTGCCTTTCCTGACTACTCGGCAAAAGAGATGACCCAGGATGAACGGGATACGATTATTGGTTTGGTTTATAAACAACTGATGGAAATTGAGTCTCGGTTACTTCCCTGTGGCTTACATACCATTGGTAAACCACCAACTGCCGAAGAAGCGATCGCAACTTTAGTCAGCATTTCTAACCTAGACCGCGAAGAAGAAGGCATTATTTCTTTTCCGCGCATCATTGCCAACAGTATTGGTCGAGATATTGATCAAATCTACAGTAATAATGACCGTGGTGTCTTAGCCGACGTACAACTATTCCAAGACATTACCCAAGCAACTAGGGCTGCGGTGGGTGCTTTGGTTCGCGCTCAAATAGATGCCGATGGTAGAGTATCGATGGTTTCTAAGCTCAACTTCTTTAATATTGGCAAAAAAGCTCCCTGGATGGAAGCATTAAGCGAACATGGCTACAACAACGTAGATGAAAATGCCCTGAAGCCGTTAATCGAATACCTGGAATTCTGTTTAGAACAGGTATGTGCCGATAATGAACTTGGTGGTTTACTTCAAGCTTTAGAAGGCGAGTATGTAATGCCTGGCCCTGGAGGAGATCCCATACGTAACCCCAATGTTCTGCCTACTGGTAAAAACATCCATGCCTTAGATCCCCAGTCTATCCCTACCACAGCTGCGGTTCAATCAGCCAAAATCGTCGTAGATCGTTTAATTGAGCGTCAAAGACTGGATAATGGTGGAAACTATCCCGAAAGCATCGCCTGTGTACTTTGGGGCACAGATAACATCAAAACCTATGGTGAATCTTTAGCCCAAATCATGTGGATGGTTGGTGTCCGTCCTGTACCTGATGCTTTAGGTCGGGTCAACAAACTGGAATTAATTCCCTTAGAAGAGTTAGGTCGTCCTCGCATTGACGTAGTAGTTAACTGTTCTGGTGTCTTCCGTGACTTGTTTATTAACCAGATGAATCTTTTAGATCGAGGTGTCAAAATGGCAGCAGAAGCCGACGAACCCATCGAGATGAACTTTGTCCGTAAACACACCTTAGAACAAGCAGCAGAAATGGGCATCAACGTGCGCCAAGCAGCAACGCGGATCTTCTCTAACGCTTCTGGTTCCTATTCTTCTAACATCAATTTAGCAGTAGAAAACAGCAGTTGGGAAGAAGAAAAAGAACTACAGGATATGTACCTCAACCGTAAATCCTTTGCCTTCAACTCTGACAACCCAGGGGTAATGGATGAAAGTCGCGGTTTGTTTGAGTCTTCTTTGAAGAAAGCCGATGTCACTTTCCAAAACTTAGACTCTTCGGAAATCAGCTTAACCGACGTATCTCACTACTTTGATTCCGACCCCACAAAAATCGTATCTAGCTTGCGAGATGACGGCAGAAAACCCACTGCTTATATCGCTGACACCACTACCGCTAATGCTCAAGTCCGTACTCTTTCCGAGACGGTGCGTTTAGATGCCCGTACCAAATTGCTTAATCCTAAATGGTATGAGGGAATGCTGAGTAACGGTTACGAAGGTGTCCGTGAACTATCCAAGCGTCTAGTTAACACTATGGGATGGTCAGCTACAGCAGATGCAGTGGATAACTGGGTCTATGAAGATGTAAACACTACCTTCATCGATGATCCTGAAATGTGTAAACGTCTGATGGATCTTAATCCCAATTCCTTCCGTAAGATTGTGGGTACGCTGTTAGAAGTTAATGGTCGTGGTTATTGGGAAACTTCTGAAGAAAACCTCGACAGACTGCGGGAATTGTATCAAGAAGTAGAAGACAAGATTGAAGGGATTGATTAATTAACTTTAGCTTAGTAATTTGATCGGGAGGTGCAAAACAATTTTGCATCTCTTTTTTTATAATGAGTAAAATAGCAAAACTAATCAAACATCTACTTTCCCGTCCTCCTGAAGCTCGTTTTGAAGAGATAAGCTATGTACTCAAAGCTTTCGGATATCAAGAAGTTCGCGTAAGAGGAAGCCATCACATTTTTGAAAATGATGAAGGTGATGTAATTGTAGTTCCTAAAAAGGGTGGTAAAAAAGTTAAAAGAACGTATATCGAAGCAGTTATTAAATTATTAGATTTAGAAAATTGGCAAAATGACACAAAATAAAAAAACCGAACGCCAACCATTAAAATATTATCTTTCGCTTAAATATCCTATTTCAATCTATCCAGAAGAGGTCGGCTATACAGTAATGATTCCCGATTTACCTGGATGTATGACCCAGGGAGAAACTTTAGAAGAATGTGTTGTTAATATTGAAGAAGCAAGAGAACTTTGGATAGAAACTGTTTATACAAGTGCTAAGAAAGATATTCCTTTACCATCCAGAAAAATTTAAGCAGCTATACAAACTGCTTTATGAAGTGTATGGATACACTTACTCTTCTATATCGGGAGCATGCCATTTTGGAAGAAAAACGAAAGAAGTAGAAAAATAGAAGTCAAGAGAGTCAAACTAGAAAAGGATTTGAGTTACAAAGAAGGTTAATGACTCCATCAGAAAAAATTCGTGTTCAAGAGTGTGTTCAGCAGCTATCAGAAATCCTGTATCGCAATACTCCATCGGATAAATGCCAAAGTTTGGAAGATATAGAAAAAGTGGTGAGAGAACATCTGTTGGAATCAGTGGGACCTGATATGGCATTTTTTTTATCCAACAAGCAACCCAAACCAACGTCGGAAAAGAGCGAGTAATTAGAAGTTCGGTGGGAAAACTACGCTTGCGTCGCCAACAACTAGAAAGGTTAGGGGTAGAAAGCAGAACACGCATTAGTCCCCTGCTAGAAAAATGCTGTTTGTGTTTAAGTGCCAACGAATCTTTTTCCCAGGCAGAAAAAGACTTGCTATTGCTCACAGGGATGAAGGTCTGACACAGCACTTTACAAAGACAAGTCCGTACCAGGAGTGAAAATTTAGAGTTTCCTGATAGTTCAATAGCGATCAATGAAGTTTGCCTCGACGGAGGAAAAGTAAGGTTAAGAACCCAAACTCTCGGTCAGAAATGTGAATGGCGCGATTACCAAGCAGCGAGATTGTCAGGAGTGTATTATGGGGCAACGTTTCGTCAAAAAGAAGAGTTAACGGCGTGGATTAATTCTCAAATTTTAACCAACCCTTTAATCTGTCTGGGAGATGGTCATTCAGGAGTCTGGAATCTTTTCAGTCAAATTGCCAGCAGCCAACAGCGACAAGAAATCTTAGATTGGTTTCATCTCAAAGAAAATTTATTTAAAGTTGGTGGTTCATTAAAACGCCTCAGACAGGGAGAAACTTTTTTGTGGCAAGGAAAAGTCTCTCAAGCGAGCGCTTTATTTCAACAAGAATGTCCAAAACGAGCGCGGAAATTCCTGGGTTATATTGAAAAACATCGTCATCGTCTGGTTAATTACGAGTTACTGCAAGCTGAGTATCATATTTCCATCGGTTCTGGTGCAGTGGAATCAGCTATCAAACAACTTGATCGCCGTTTAAAAATTTCTGGGGCGCAGTGGAATTCTGATTCTGTAACTCCAATGTTGAAATTAAGATGTGCTTACCTTAATGGACAAATTGCTGTTTAATTAATCTGCCAAAATGGGATGCTCCCTCTATATCTGCAAGTATATTTGATTTGCATCTATTTTTTATTAATAATTATTTGTTGATTTCTGTAATTTTCATGCTTGTATCATCTCTATTAAAAGTATCTATGTGTTCATTAATTTATGCAGATGAACACTATGGAGGTTTAGAAACAACACCATTTTTTGTATTGTCATTTATGTGCTTTTTAGGTTTCATTGTTTTATTCATAGTCCAGTAATTACTTGATGAAGATTAGCAGACAAAACAATTATAAAATAATGCATTTTAGAGAATATAAAATTTTAGAAAAAGAGGTAAAAAAGGTAATTTTATATTTAAAATTTATAATCGTA
>CBDUCX010000064.1:0-20238 GCA_965365755.1 uncultured Pleurocapsa sp. | reverse complement strand
ATCTAATTGTTTCACTCCTCTTAACGAATCTGCGAGGAGGCTGCATCAGATAAAGCTGGTAATTCAGCATATTCGCCTTTGATGGAACTGACTATACAGAAGAAGGAAGCCACAACACTGCCGATAAAGATTGTATTGCTTAAAGTTTCGCTGATTAAACTTTGTGCGCCAAAAGCAGGAGTCAAAATTCCCATAATTAGACTAAATAAAATCTGCACAATATTGAGTAAGATTGCCTGCATCGCATTAAAACGCAGAAAATAGCTTATATTGTCATTTCTGACTACTGCAAACCATAAGCCGAAGAAAATTATCAAACTGGCAAAAGGAAGGGTGTTGGTAACGCCATAAAGAGCAATCAAAGGCAAGAAAAATTGAGCTAGCCAGGGAAACTGCGACAGTAGGATGATGCCAAAGGGAAGGGAATAAACTAAAGGAAATAAATAGATTAAAGCACCAAAGCTACGGTCCTTAATATCTGTTACGGGAGTATTCATATTGTGGATCTTGATAAATGCAGGAAATATTATTATCTTAAATTACTTAGCTACTTTGCTGGCTTAACCGAGGAATATTGAGACTGATTGAACAATTCTTGTAGCTGAGTTTTGCTTAAGGAACGAATGAGCGAAAATTTAAAAGCATTGTTGGTGACTTGATGGAAACCTAACATATTCCCGTCGTCAGATTGATCGCTTTCGAGGTAGGTTTTATATTCTACCTGTTGATTGAGATAAACCTGAAAAAAAGCAGTACTGATAGCTTTTAATGCTGGATGTGCGTTAGAGGGACTTGGCCCAACTACAGTATCAGGTACTGGTAAAACTCCCAAACCTTCTTGTAAAAAACTAAAGTGTGTTCCTGGCTTGACTAATACCAGATATTTATCCAGGTTTTCATCTAGCCAACTAAATGGTCTAATTTGTTCCGCAACGGGAGGCATAATCAAATCATTGGTGCCTGAAATCATCATGGTAGGTACTTGGATTGAACTCATGCCCGCCTCACCAAAAATTTTTGCCATCGGATTAATGGCGATCGCTGCTTTAATTCTGGAATCTCCTAACTCTAGTCGAGACTTATGGAGTTGATTAAAAGTACACTTAGCCAAGGAAGATAAATCTAATAAGACATCCTGATAATTCTCTGGTTGACACTCTGTAGCGGCAACATCAGCAACTAATTCTCCTCCTGCTAAAGCTAAAGATGTATAACCACCAAAAGACTGACCAACTATTCCTACCTGTTGTGTATTAATCATGGGTTCCTGTTCTAGTCGATCAAGAACATATTTCACATCTAAGGGTTGATCGATTAAATTATTTGGTTCAGGAAATTTGGTTGTTCCTGCAAGAAACCGATCAAACTTTTTTAAACTGATATCATCGTGTTCAATTACTGCCACAGCAAAACCATGAGACGCGAGATGTTCGCCTAAATAAGCAAAGGTTTGACGGCTAGAGGCTAAACCATGAGAAATCACAATTAAGGGGACGGATTGCTCTACTATTGGTTGATAAAGGTCAAAATATCCTGTTTTTGGTCGGCGAGGGTTGCGATAGGCGATCGTTTTCTTGTTCCAAGTATGTTTACCTGGAATTCTCAGATCTGGCGTTTGATGTTGATGTTGATGTTGATCTTGATTTATTTCTGCCTTATAGTTCTTGGAAGCTTTATATTGCTCTGGATTATCCGTAAACCAAGTCTGGCGAATTATCTCTCGATTTTCAGCGAGTTTAGTTCGGCGTTCAAGGTATTGAGTCAACACCTTTAAATCTAAATGAATTGTTTCCAAGGGAAATTGATGCAAGAGATTCATTAGGGTCAACCCTTGATCATCGAAAGCAGCAGCAATAATTGCTCCTCTCAAGGCATAAAACCCATTACCTTGAACATCGACTCTAATTCCTTTGCCAAAATTTTTGATTACCGCCTCACCGATACTAGAATTACTGAACTTACTGATAGTCAGTGGATCAAATTCTAACGGAGTAGACAATAATTCTGGAAGTTTCTCTAGCTGATTTGGTGGTAAGCGGTTGAGATAATAAGCAAGTTCGGCTGATATTTCTCCTTCAGCAGCAAAAGCCTCAAGATCTGACACCATGATCTTAAATTGACCAAAAGGCGCAACATTAAAGGTAATTCTCTCTGCTGCGGTAACCGTCGAAGACAGCAGAATGGAAGCAACTCCTAAAACCAAGGAGATAAGACCAGATCTGATATTTTGTACAGAAATCACCGAATTCAATTGATCTATCTAACAGAACTATCTTTAAATTATTAGTTTCTAATAGTTTAGCTGAAGTAATAGATCCCATTCTAATAAATTACTCATTAAGAGAAGTTATTTCTGTTTTAATTTGTTCAGCTTCGGCTAAAGTTTGTTCTGGATCTCGCTGCTGGGAATTTTTAACGTAATTTAACTTCCATTCTTCTAACAAATCTGAGAGTAAAACTTGAATTTCACTTTGGTTAGCTTTATTTTGTATTTCCTGTTTCAAACTATTAGAAAAGTTTTTGCTAAGACGATTGAAGATAATTTTTCCTTCAGCATCAGTATAAGAATTGATTAAAACATCATAGGTAGTTTGGGCTAAATAATCGGCTAATTGTTCGATTGTTTCTTGGGGAATATTGGCAAAGCCAGGAATTCCTCTAGCAGCCTGATATAAGTCAGATTCTTGTAATGCAGCTTTGAGGCTATAGCGCAATAGGTTTTCTATGTCTGGCTGTACCTGGGGAAGAACTTGATAAATAGTTAAGCCAATTAAGCGATCTGCTATCTTATCTATCTTATCTGCTTCTCCCACTGTTGTTCCTTTGTTAGAAGATAAAAACATATTGGCGATCGCACCATTGCTAATTATCTCTTGACTTTGATTTAATAAGCGCACAATCAAAAATGTCGCAGCGCGATGAGAAATATATGCAGCTGGTTCATGGCTAATCTGTAAGAGAATTTCTTCTAAGCTAAATAAGCCAGATTTGTGAATTCGCACGGTAACAGGAACAACCCGTAACCATTGCCATAGGGGAACAAACATGAAAATATCATACCAATAGCGCAGCATTGCTTGACCCCAGTTTAAGTTATCCCGTTGGCTGGCAACCCAAAAGGTACGAATCAAATACTCGATCGCAAAAAAGAGCATAAAGCAAATATCAATCCGCCAGAAATTATCAATTTCCATTCCGTTGGCATCGATATGACGATAATAATTAGTTTTTAATAGCGGTTCGATCTTATTGGTAAAGAAGGTTAACTCTTGATCCCTATTACCTTGAGATAAATATTCCTGACTCCAAAATCGCCTAAATGCTTCTTTGGTAGAACGAGTTTGCAGACGATACTCCATCCTGTGTTTAAGTTTAGCGAAAGTCGCCGATTGATTGGAAGACAAGAAAGGATTTTCTTCAATTAAATAAACGCTTTGGTTTCTCAGAGAACTCAACAACTCTTCTGTATCTATAATCGCTTCTCCTTGTGCCAGCTTGTGCATTAGGCGATCGCTGGTTTGCAAATATGCTACTGTATCGGGGTGAGGTTCGATGGCTTTTACGGGGTCATATATCCTAACCAAGAAAGGAGTATGTTTAAAATATATGTCTCTCAAAGATAAATAGCTGAGATTAAATAAAACCAAGATTAAATTGATTAAAGCGATCGCGGCGATAAATTTTTGTAGCCAATCATTGGAAATTAACTTTTTAGACTGTTTGACTTGCATAGATCAATCATTATTTCTTATAGAACCCGTTTTGGATCTTTAGCACAAATTGTCTATCATCTGGAGAAAGAGCGTAATTGTATTATTATCTAAATTCTTTTTTCTAGCCAATCTTTACCACCAGGCAGATTAACAAAATGTTTTTTGACTACAGATAGTAGCTCTTTAGCAGAATGCTCGTAAGTTAAAGAGATCAAGGATAAAGCTATATTTAAAACCTGTTCTTGATTTACCATTTCCTTTAGTTGCATAGGGGTATAGGAACCTCCATAAACTTCTATACTTGCTTCTAGAAGTGCAGCTTCAAAAGCTTCTACTAAATATTCAGACCAGTCACTTTGATTAATATAAAAAGATTTTTTATTGTCTTTTAAGTTGAGTTTTTTGATTTGTCTGATCGAGTCGTTAATAGAGGCAGCCCAAGAATTAGTTAGGCATTTTGCTACTTGATTTTTAATTAAGTGAACTAATAAACGAACTAAAAAAGATTCAATGTTACGTAGAATTGCTTGTTTGCCCATTCCCTCAAGATCATCAACAATATCTAGTGCATCTTGATAGCGACCTTCAACTATACTTTGTCTAAGATCGATTAATTCTTGAACCATGATGTCAAACCTATGCAGTAAATTGGTTAGATTCTATATCCTATTTTAAATTAATTTAATTCACCAACAGCAGGATAACGTTGCAATACTTGTTTTAAATATTTTGCTGTATAGGATTTCTTATTCTTCGCTACTGATTCTGGTGTTCCTGCGGCAATAATTTCGCCCCCTTTATCTCCTCCTTCGGGGCCAAGATCGATGATCCAATCGGAACACCTAATTACATCCAGGTTATGTTCGATCACAATTAAGGAATTGCCTTTGTCTACCAGACGTTGCAACACATTTAATAAATGATGGACATCGTAAAAAGACAAGCCTGTGGTTGGTTCATCGATTAGATAAAGAGTCTTCCCTGTGGCGCGACGGGATAATTCAGATGCTAGCTTAACTCGCTGTGCCTCACCACCAGATAGGGTAGGGGCTGGTTGCCCTAGTTTGACATAACCTAAACCAACATCTAACAAGGTTTGTAGTTTCTTGGCGGCACGGGGAATATTTTTAAAAGTTTCCAAAGCTTCTTCCACCGTCATGTTTAGCACATCGGCAATGGAATAGTTTTTGTATTTAGCTTGCAGAGTTTCCCGATTATATCTTGCCCCTTTGCAGACATCGCATTGAACATAGACATCGGGTAAGAAGTTCATTTCGATGACGTTTACTCCTTGTCCACTACAGGCTTCGCATCGTCCACCCTTGACGTTAAAGGAGAAACGTCCTGCTTTATAGCCTCTGGCTTTGGCTTCGATGGTTTCCACAAAGATAGCGCGGATCGCATCAAAGACTCCTGTATAGGTAGCGGGATTAGAACGAGGAGTCCGACCAATGGGAGACTGATCAATTGTAATTACTTTATCGATCGCCTGTAAACCCTCGACTTCTCCTAGTTGCTTAGGAAAAGGTGTTTTGCGAGTGAGATGATGTTTTAAGGCAGGGTGCAGTAATTCGTTGACGAGGGTAGATTTACCTGAACCGGAAACTCCAGTAACACAGACAAATTTACCGAGAGGAATCTCCACATCAATATGCTGTAAATTGTTGAGATGGCAGTCTTTAAGGCTAATACTGTGGGCTTTGCCACTACGTCTAGCATCGGGAGTAGCAATGACTCGTTTACCAGATAAATATGCCCCTGTTAGGGATGTCTCCGAGTTGAGTAAGGCGGTTAAATCTCCCTGAACAACGATCTCGCCACCATGTACCCCTGCTTTGGGTCCAATATCGACTAAACTATCAGCAGCCCGAATTGTATCCTCATCATGTTCCACGACGATCAGAGTATTACCAAGATCTCTTAGTTTTTTGAGAGTACCTAATAACTTATCGTTGTCCCGTTGGTGCAAGCCAATACTTGGTTCATCCAAGACATAGAGGACACCTGTTAATCCTGCACCAATTTGAGTAGCTAAGCGAATCCTCTGTGCTTCTCCTCCAGATAGAGTCATGGCAGCACGATCTAAGGTTAAATAGTCTAAACCGACATCCAGGAGAAACTGTAAACGAGATCTAATTTCCTTGAGGGCTAATTCTCCAATCAAAGCCTGACGGTTAGTTAGTTGCAAATCATTTACTCTGTCTAGACATTCACGAATCGGCACCCCTACTAAGTCGTTAATACGATATTGTCCCAGGCTAACAGATAAAGAGACTGGCTTGAGACGTTGACCGTCGCAGGTATCACAGGGTTGATTGACTAAATATTGCTCTAGTTTACTTTTAACTGCATCAGAGTTAGTTTCTTGATAGTTACGCTGCAACATCTTGAGTACCCCTGAATAGTGGCGATGATAGCCTTTCGGTTGACTTCCACGACTATCAGATTGAAAATAAACTGGATCTTGGGCACCAAAGAGAATTACCGACTGCTGTTCTGTGGTTAGACTTGACCACTTAGTTTGAATCTCAAAACCAAAAGCCTGTCCCACACCATGTAATAAAGAAAGATAATAAGAGTTATCTTTATCTGACCAAGGAGCGATCGCACTATATACTGGTTGTGTGGAGTCTGGTACAACTAACTCAGGGGCAAAAGTTTTATGACTCCCTAAGCCATGACAATCGGGACAGGCACCATAGGGGGAGTTAAAGGAAAATAAACGAGGGGATAATTCCTCCATTACTGCGCCATGTTCGGGACAGGCAAAGTTTTCTGAAAAAGTTATCTTTGTTGGCTGGTTGTTTTCTGGACTATCAGTAGCAGGAAGAATCTCAATTTCTCCTATCCCATCTGACAATCGTAGACAAGTACCTAAAGAATCAGCTAAACGTTCCTCAATTCCTGGCTTTTTAACCAGACGATCTACTACCACCTCGATATTATGCTTATAGTTCTTATCCAGTTCCACTAAGTCGTCTAACTGCCTAACCTCACCATCAATTTTGACTCTAACAAATCCCTGAGAAGCCAAACTAGATAATAATTGCTTGTGTGTACCCTTCTTACTCCGTATTACGGGAGCTAGAACCATAAACTTAGTCTTATCAGGCAATTCCATAATGCGATCGCACATCTCATCAATGGTCTGGGGGACAATCGAGCGATCGCATTTCGGACAATGAGGTTCTCCCGCCCGACCAAACAGTAATCTTAAATAGTCATAGATTTCGGTAACTGTCCCAACTGTGGAACGAGGATTATGAGAGGTGGATTTCTGATCGATAGAAATAGCAGGACTCAAACCTTCAATGGCATCAACATCGGGTTTATCTAATTGTCCCAAAAACTGACGAGCATAAGCACTGAGAGATTCTACATACCGTCTTTGTCCCTCAGCAAAAATAGTGTCGAAGGCTAGTGAAGATTTACCCGAACCTGATACCCCAGTGAAAACAATCAGTTGATTACGAGGTAACTCTAAATCAATATTCTTTAAATTATGTTGTCTTGCACCTTTAATCCGAATCACATTTTCTTCTAAAGATTCAGGCTGAAGCTTATTGATTTTACCGTTAGCTGGGATAGCTTTGCTGGAAGGAGACATACAGACAGTGCTTAACAATGCTTAAGAGTTCTTAGTTATCTTAGCGTTATATTGTTAATTGATTTTATCTTCGAGTAAACACAACTATCTCCAATAAAGCACTTGAGTAGAGACAGACTGCGATCGCACATCGGACAATCTACTATCGAAGAATTCTGTGTTTTTTGACATTATATTAGAAGTATCCTGCTTAAGATGAAGTACTGATAGTTAAGGATAGAGACGATCATGGTAAAGGTATTAAACATTCAGTTGCTTCAAGATGAGGCGAAGATATTTTCTAAACTAGAGTCACAACACCTAGAGCCGTCTCTATTTGGTGTGACTGACGGTAAAGCAATTGGAACATATTTGGAACACAAGTTTCAAGCATACTTACATCTGAAGTATGATTATGTTTCGGGAAGTTCTGCTAAAGGAATTGACTTTCCAGATCTTTTGGTTGATATGAAGGTTACTAGCATTAGACAACCTCAATCATCATGTCCTTTTAAGTCTGCGCGTCAAAAGATATTTGGCTTAGGTTATTCCTTGTTAGTTTTCGTTTATGAAAAAAAAGACGATAGTTTGAGTTCGACAGGAAGTCTCGATATCAAACATACTATATTTGTTGATTCTACTAGAACAGCAGATTTTCAAACAACAACTACAATCTGTGGAATTCTAAAGAACCAGGGTAATAAAGATGATTTACTTGCTTGCTTTGAGGACAGAAGACTACCTGTTGATGAAATTGAAGCTGAAAGAATAGCCGACGAACTACTATTAAGTCCTCCCGCAATTGGATACCTGACTATATCAAACGCGCTCCAATGGAGATTACAATACTCTAGGGTAATCGAAAAGGCAGGTACAGTCAGTGGAATTAGTAGAGTCAAATAAGTATGACAACAAGTAAAGAATATGGTGATTTCCAAACACCTGAGAATCTGGCAAAGGAAATAGCAGTTATTGTTAATTCTTCTCTTCCTGCAATTGACTTAATTATCGAGCCTACTTGTGGCACTGGGTCTTTTATTAAAGCCTTCACAGAGATAAAAACCTCCGCCAAAAAGATTATTGGCTGGGAAATAAATTCACAATATGTAGAAATAGCAAAGCAAAATATATCTCGCACAGATGAGACTCTTTCTATATCTATCAAACAGCAAAATTTTTTTAATGTTGACTGGTCGCAGATTAAAAGTGAAATGAACAATTCATTGTTTATTGGCAATCCTCCTTGGGTTACAAATTCTGAGTTGGGAAAATATCTAAGTAGTAATCTTCCCCAAAAGGTTAACTTCCATAATTTGTCAGGACTTGAGGCAATGACTGGGAAAAGTAATTTTGATATCTCCGAATGGATTTTAATTAAAATCTGCCAGCAGATTTCACGCACTACTTCAGCTATGGCATTTTTACTAAAAACGGCAGTTGCCAGGAAAATATATCAGTACATTGCTAACAATAAGCTCTCGATCTCTTCTATACAGATTCGTCAAATAGATGCCAAAAAACATTTTGGCGTTAATGTCGATGCGTGCTTATTTGTAGCTAAAGGGTCAAAGACGAATATCAATCAATATGTATGTGATATCTACAACGATCTACACAGTTCAACTCCTCAAAGAACCATAGGACTTCATGGAGGAAAGTTGATATCTGACATCAATACCTATACTAAAGTTGCCGACATAGATTCTGGCTGTGAGCTTAAGTGGCGTTCTGGAGTTAAGCATGATGCCTCAAAAATCATGGAATTCAAAATTACAGATAAAGGATTAATAAACGGTTTTGGTGAGACTGTTAATATTTCTGATAACTATCTATATCCGATGTACAAAAGCTCTGACATTGCTCAACCAGTACTGAGCCCGCCAAAAAAGAAAATGCTGATCACCCAACACAAAATCGGCGACGATACAGCAATTATTAGGGATATCTCTCCCGAAACTTGGAATTATTTAACGACTAACAGTAACAAGCTAGACTCTCGAAAAAGTTCTATTTATAAGAATGCTCCTCGTTTTGCCATCTTTGGCGTTGGAGATTACACATTTCGACCTTGGAAGATTGTCATATCCTCACTATACAAAAACATTAAATTTTCAAAAATTGGGTGCTTTGATAACAAACCTATCATTCTTGATGATACGTGCTATATGCTTGGATTTGATTCTGAGGAGGAGGCAGACTTAATTTTAACCGTACTTACTTCAGATATAGCAACTAAATTTATCGACTCTATCATATTCAAGGACAACAAGCGTGCTGTTACAGCAGCAATCCTAAGTCGCATTAGCTTTAGATCTATAGCTGTTAGGTTAGGGATAGATGAGAGCTTTGATTCTTTATTTTCTAACGATAAAGACAAACAGTTATTGCTGCATACTCAGCGAGAATGTGATTTCAAATAAAATTGCTTTGTTGGTATATTGAGTTAATGCTTAACTACTTATATTTACTGATAGTTACTGGCTTGCCTTGTAAACATAAGGTGATATTGACCGCCCATCGTCATTAGTTGCTCGTGAGTCCCAGTTTCAATAATCCTGCCATTTTCTAGGACAACAATCCGATCTGCTAGTTTGGCTAAAGCTAAACGATGGCTGATGACCACAGCAATTTTGTTAGCGGCAATAGTACCAAAAAGTTGATAAATTTCATGTTCGATTTTCGGATCAAGGGCTGCACTAGGTTCGTCAAAAATTAATAGCTCTACCGCAGATAAGCGCATCAGAGAACGAGCGATCGCAATTTTTTGCCACTGTCCCGCCGATAGATTAACTCCTCCCTCTAATTGCTTACCTAATGGGGTTTCTAAGCCTTGAGGTAAATCGGCGATCGCTTTATAAAGTCCTGCTTTTTGGATGGCATCATTTAGGGCGTAGTCTTCTTCTAGTAAAGGTAGGTAGCCAAAACCGATATTTTCTCTGACTGTAGTGGGAAATCGGGCATAATCCTGCATAATTACGGCAATACGGTCATAAAGTTGCTGCAAATCAAGCTGCCGTAGATTTTGCCCATTCCAGAATATATTGCCATCTTGGGGGTCATACATACGAGAGATTAACTTAGCCAGGGTAGTCTTCCCCGCACCATTTTCCCCCACCAAGGCGATCATTTCCTGGGGCTGAATGGTCAGGTTGATACGTGACAAAACCTTTCTCTGGCTACCTGGATAAGCGAAAGTTGAACCTCCCATCGTCGGAGACGAGGGATTCCCATATAGACTCATAAACTCTGTCGCATTTGCAAAATCAAACCTGAATAGAGGGCTAAAGCCCCCATCACAACATAAATATAGGGCAGCGCAATTCCTAATCCACCCAACATCGACCAGAAAATTCCCCTCACTGTACCTTGGCGACGGACTTGCTGCATGGCTCGAAACATTTGCCGAAACAGATTTTGCCAGCGATTGAGAAATAAAGGTTGCAGGCTGAATAAGCGTAACTCTTTGGCATACGCCTCCCCCATTAAAACATTTTTGTATAGGTTCATTTGGCGAACAACCCCCGCCTGGGTTTCTTCTACTCTCCAGCTTTGTTTACGATATTTAAGTTCTACGTAAACCGATGGTGCAGTAGAGATCAACAAAATCAACGGTATCCACCAAGCGATCGCTCCAGAAAGCAATACCGCAGGTATGAGAATAAAGAAGCCGTTGAGGGTGGTGACAAGAATAAATGACAGGTGCTTGAGTCGCTCTATTCCCGGTTCTGACAACTGCACCAGATTTAATAGTTCAGGAGTTTCAAATAGGCGTTGGTGATTTGAGAATGCTAATCAAGAAATCAGAACACTCAATTGTTGATTTTTCGTTGACACTTGCACCAAAAACATTACGCATTCACCAACGCCTCAAAAGTTAATAGCTAAAAACTAGTTGACACAAAACACACAGCGTTAACTTGTTACCAAACAGCAACAATGTAAATTTTGGCTAGAATAAAAACCAAAGTATTGGTTTTTTTAGCGATGCTCTTAGAATATAATCCTCGACAATGTTTACCCTCTGCTGAAGACTTACCCGATTCTGACGATACACCTGTGGATAACGAATTACAGGACTTAATTCCTGGCTTACTCAAAGCTATTCTCGTCTTAATTTGGTCAGAAAGAATGGATTGGTTTTTTGGGGTGGACATGGGGATTTATTATCATCCCGATGAAGCGGCAATTGTTCCTGATGGGTTTCTCAGTTTAGATGTTCCCAGAATCATTGATTCTGATTTACGTTTATCCTATGTGTTATGGGAAGAACAAAAAGTCCCAATCATGGTACTAGAGGTGATATCCCAAACCAGAAGAGGAGAATACACACAAAAGAAAAAAGACTATGCCCAACTGGGAATTTTGTATTATGTAATTTATAATCCGTTAAGGAAAAGAAAGCCTCGCTTAGAGGTGTATAAACTCGAAGATGGTGATTACCAATTATTAGAAGGGGAACCGGTGTGGCTATCAGAAATTAATTTAGGCATCGGCAGAGAAGAAGGAACTTACCAAGGGATAAAGAGAGAATGGCTCTATTGGTATAATCAAAAAGGAAAGCGATATTTGACTCCAGAGGAACAACTGCAACAGGAAAGACAAAGGGCTGAATCTGAACGAGCGCGATCGCAACGTCTGGAAGAACTTCTACGTTCTCATGGTATCGATCCTAATCTTGAAAGTACTTGAGGAATTTGACACCCTCCTTCAAAAATCCCAATTTAAATGCGTATCAGCTTATTAACTTCTTGGGTATTTTTTCTTCTAATTAACTCTCGCTTTACTTCATAATTACAGATGGCTGAAGTGACTACTAAGGCAGTCCTTAGAAGAGTTGCAAACTTTACTTAGAGAGGAATCCTCTCTAGTTTATGACTAGAGAAAAATATCCTCTCTTTTAGTATTAGTAGAGAAGGTTTTGATACAGATTAAACTGGCATACCTAGAATATCTTCAATCTTCGGCATTTCTTCTAAAGGAATTACCCTACCTTCGTCTTCAAAATTCTCAATCTGATCAAAGTTGAGATAGCGATATAAATCTCCTTCAAAGGGGGCGATTTTCTCTTGAACAACTGCCATATATTCTTCCACAGTGGGAATCTTACCTAACAAAGCGCATACAGCGGCTAATTCTGCTGAACCTAAGTAAACTCTGGCGCCTTTACCCATACGATTATTAAAGTTACGAGTTGAGGTGGAAAAGACGGTAGCATTATCTTCGACGCGGGCTTGATTACCCATGCAAAGAGAACAGCCAGGCATTTCAGTACGTGCGCCAGCAGCAGCAAAGATACCATATACTCCTTCTTCGCGGAGTTGCTTTTCATCCATGCGAGTAGGAGGACATACCCATAAACGTCCTTTAACTACTCCTGCACCTTCTAAGATTTTGGCAGCAGCCCGATAGTGCCCAATATTGGTCATGCAGGAACCAATAAACACCTCATCTACTATATCTCCTGCACATTCAGACATTAACTTAACATTATCAGGATCGTTAGGGGCAGCAACGATGGGTTCTTTAATTTCATTGAGGTTAATTTCGATTGTGTCGGCATATTCCGCATCTTTGTCCGCAGACATTAACTCTGGTTTCGCTAACCACTGTTCCATCTTAGCGACACGACGCATAATAGTACGAGCATCACTATAACCACGGGCAACCATATTTCTGAGTAATGCCACGTTGGAACGCAAGTATTCGGCGACGGTTTCTTCACTAAGTTTAATAGTACTTCCCGAACAAGAACGTTCGGCAGTAGCATCAGTCAGTTCAAAAGCCTGTTCTACCTTAAGATCAGGTAAGCCTTCCATTTCCATTACCCGTCCGTTGAAAACATTTTTCTTATTCTCTTTAGCAACAGTCAGTTTTCCCTGTTGGATAGCTACCCAAGGAATAGCGTTAACAATATCTCTGAGAGTAATTCCTGGCTGTAATTCTCCTGTAAAACGAACCAAAACAGACTCAGGCATATCCAGAGGCATAACCCCTAAGGCTGCGGCAAAGGCTACCAACCCAGAACCCGCAGGAAAAGATATGCCCAAGGGGAAACGAGTATGGGAGTCCCCACCAGTACCCACTGTATCGGGCAAGAGCATTCTATTTAACCAGGAGTGAATAATCCCGTCTCCTGGGCGCAAGGCGACACCACCACGGGTAGCGAAAAAATCGGGTAAGTCTTTATGAGTTTGGATATCTACGGGCTTGGGATAGGCTGCGGTATGGCAAAAGGTTTGCAGAGTTAAATCGGCATTGAAACCCAGACAAGCTAGCTCTTTTAATTCGTCTCTGGTCATTGGCCCTGTGGTATCTTGAGAACCAACAGTTGTCATGATCGGTTCGCAGGATGTACCTGGGCGGACTCCAGGTAAACCACAGGCTTTACCCACCATTTTTTGCGCTAAAGTGAAGCCTTTGCCAGTATCTTCGGGCATCGAAGGACGAGTAAAGATTGTCGATACTTCTAAGCCTAATGTCTCGCGTGTTTTATCGGTTAAGGCACGACCAATAAGTAAAGGAATTCTACCCCCCGCTCTCACTTCGTCAATGATAGTATCAGGCTTGAGAGTAAAACTAGAAATAACTTCACCAGCTTCGTTAGTAATCTCGCCTTTATAGGGGTGAATGGTAATTACATCCCCTGTATTCATCTGGGTAACATCACATTCGATGGGCAATGCCCCAGAATCTTCAGCGGTATTAAAGAAGATCGGCGCAATCTTATTGCCTAAAATATAGCCCCCTGCTTTTTTGTTAGGAACGAAGGGAATTTCTTGTCCGATGTGCCACAACACAGAGTTAATGGCTGATTTACGAGATGATCCTGTACCAACCACATCCCCAACATAAGCCACAGGATGACCTTTCTCTTTTAACTTGTCAATAGTAGCTATGCCATCGGGCATCTTCGACTCCAGCATTGCTAAAGCGTGCAGAGGAATATCAGGACGAGTGGTAGCGTGGGGGGCAGGAGATAGATCGTCGGTGTTAGTTTCTCCTGGTACTTTAAATACGGTAACCGTAATTGCCGACTCAGGTTGAGGACGACTAGTAAACCATTCTGCATCTGCCCAAGAGTTAATTACCTGTTTAGCGTAGGAATTACTTTCCGCCAGTTCTAATACATCATTAAAAGCGTCAAATACTAGTAGTGTTTTGCTTAATGCCTTAGTAGCCTCAGTTGCGATTGCGGAGCTAGCCGAAGGCATCGCACTATCATCAGACTTTAATAGATCTACTAAAGATTGAACGTTATAACCTCCCATCATCGTACCAAGTAAACGTACCGCATCAATGGCAGAAATTACAGGACATTCAATCTCGCCCTTAGCCACAGCAGTTAAGAAACCCGCTTTAACATAGGCTGCATCATCTACACCAGGGGGAACTCGCTCCCTTAATAGCGTTAGTAGTTCCTCTTGTTCTGCTGCGGGAGGATTTTTGAGTATTTCACATAATTCTGAAGTTTGTTGTGCCGTCAGGGGTAAAGCAGGAATATTTAATGCTGCTCTTGACTCTGCATGTTTTCTATATGCTTCTAACATCTAGTAGTTCTCCATTATATATAGGTCAAATGTTTATTTAGTTTTTATATTTTTATATTGACACTAAGATAAAAAGCATAATGTAATCTGCGCTAACTAGTAAACCTAAAACAGAGAGAAAGCTATTAGACCATGAATTCTCTCTCCTTTAATTTAGCGACTATTCCCTGTTTTTAACTATAGCTAATTGAGAAAACTCAGCATCTCGACATAAATTAATCGTGCTTAGTCTGAGCGATCGCCTTTTACCACGCCCAAAGTATGAATTAATCATCATAAATCCCGTTTTAGAAGCTCGTTGTGGTAGTAGCACTTACATTTAGGACTATTACTACCCACTACCTACTACCTACTACCTACGAGCCGATAATTTCAATACGTCCTAATCTAACTGTGTACGGCTATAGCAGTCTCCTTGAATCAACCACGCAGAGCACTTTTTCTCTGTCCAAAAGTTTAAATTAACCTAAAAAATGTAAGTAGCGCTTGCACTAGCTAAAAATAGCTGTTAAACTGTAACTATGTAAGCGGCACTTGCAAAACTTAGTAAGAGCCTTACAGTATACGTGCAGAGTGCGTAACCTGTAAATTGAAAATACTTTAGGACAAGTTTAGTAATGACACAGCAATTGATTGCTCCCAAGAGTCAAGTATCGACTCAAACAGAAGAAAAGTTACAGCTATGCTGGGTGAATATTATCTTCTTTGGGGTTTTTCATTTAATAGCACTATGTGCAGCACCTTGGTTTTTCTCCTGGTCTGCTTTGGGAGTAGCAGTTTTCCTCCACTGGTTGACTGGTAGCATCGGTATTTGCTTGGCATATCACCGCATTTTGACCCATCGCAGCTTAGAAGTACCCAAGTGGTTGGAGCGCACTTTAGTGACCTGTGGCGCGCTAGCATTACAAGGTGGCCCAATTTTCTGGGTAGCAGGACATAACTTGCACCATGCTCATACTGAAGACAATGACAAAGACCCCTACTCAGCAAAAAGAGGTTTTTGGTGGAGTCACATGGGTTGGTTGATGTACAAGCAAGATAAGTATTTCGATTACGATCAATACAAAAGATATGCACCCCGCGCTGATCGAGATCCCTACTACCGTTGGTTAAACAGCAATTTCATTCTGATCCAAATTGCTTTAGGTCTTGCCTTATATGCTTTAGGCGGTTGGTCTTGGGTCGTGTATGGCATCTTTGTGAGAGCGGTAACATTATGGCACTGCACTTGGTTTGTTAACTCCGCCACACACTTCTGGGGTTACAAAAACTTTGAGTGTGAAGATGGTTCTCTTAACCTTTGGTGGGTCGGTATCTTAGCTTATGGCGAAGGCTGGCACAACAACCATCACTTTAATCCTCGGGTTGCCAAAGCTGGTCAACGTTGGTGGGAAATAGACGTTACCTGGTGGGTGATTCAAGTGTTGCGAGTTCTAGGATTAGCTAAAAAAGTAGTATTTTAGTTCGCTTATCAAAATAGAAATATTATTGAGCGATCGCTTTAACTAAAAAGGCGATCGCTTTTTTAATGGAGATAAGTACCTGTGCAGAATTAATTGTATAGTTGGGGAATTGGGGAATTGCGGGAACAACGGATTTAACTCGAAATAGAAATACACAAATAATTATGCCTACCTACATAACTATGGATTCAGGACTGTACTCCAGAAGTGTCTACAGTTTTAAGCAAATTAGCTATATTGATTCCTGATACTGGCTCAATCCAGTCTGGTGCAATTTCAGCTAGAGGTACGAGAACAAAAGCTCTTTCTGCCATACGAGGATGGGGAATGATTAAATTGGGCGTTTTCCAAACTAGATCACCATACAGTAATAAATCCAAATCTAAAGTACGTGGTTGCAATGTTCCTTTGCCCACTCTGCCATACTGAATTTCAGTAGCTTGGAGAATAGCTAATAGTTCTTCGGGACTTTGTTCGACGGATAGCAAAGCGCAGCCATTGAGGTAGTCTGGTTGGGGTTCTAGTGTACCGACGGGTTTAGTTTGATACCAGCTAGATGTTTTTTGGAGAGTAATACCAGGAATTTGATTGAGTGTCTTGAGAGAACTCTCTAAAATATCTTGAGATTTACCCTGATTACTGCCTAAAGCGATCGCACAGTTTACCATAATTATTGTGAAGAAATATAAGTGAAATACTGAAATGTTCGCTACAAAATTTAGTATAAAACTCTGAACTGGACAAAATGTTAAGGGAATATAATTCAATTTACCGCAATCTTAAACTAAGCAATAAAGTGACTATTTTGTTGTTGCTAGTTTTTCTGGGAGGAATTGTACTTACAGCTATTGCTTTAAATATTATTCTCCTTACCAGTGCCGAAAAGCATATCACCTCAGAAGCTACGGGAATACTCCAAACAATCACTTCTGTACGGGAGTATAATAGCGCACAAGTTATGCCAAAGTTATCTGAGAGATTTGAAACGGAATACTTGCCACAAGCTATCCCTACCTATGCTGTACGGGAAGTATTTGAAACTCTACGTCAAGATCAAGACTACGCAAACTACTTCTACAAAGACGCAACTCTTAATCCGACAAATCCCCAAGATCAAGCTGATGATTTTGAAACAGATATTGTCCAACGCTTCCGTCAAGAAAAAGATCTTCAACAGTTGACAGGATATCTTGATACTTCCAGAGGCAAAAAGTACTTCATCGCTCGCCCCTTTGCAGTTACTAAAACTAGCTGCTTAGAATGTCACAGTACACCAGAAGTTGCCCCCAAGAGTATGATTGAGCATTATGGAGCCACTAATGGATTTGGGTGGAAATTGAATCAAATCGTCGCTGCTCAAATGATTTATGTCCCAGCTAGCCAAGTTTTCCAAGAAGCACGTCAATCCTTGATCACGGTCATGGGAATTGTCCTCGCGGTTTTTACAGGGGCGATATTTTTGGTCAATCGTTGGCTGAAACGATATGTTGTCCAACCCCTGAATCGAATGACTCAAGTTGCACAAGCAGTCAGTCAAGGTGACATGCAGGAGGAATTTGAGCCAACTAACCAGGACGAAATCGGCAGTTTAGCTGAAGCCTTTAGACTCATGCAAACGAGTTTAGCAATTGCTTTGGACAGGCTGACACGATTCCGTAGAGAACGTCGTCCTTAAAACCAAAAGTTTGATCATCTCCTTACGAAGAAAAATTCTGTAATTCTAGGTTTTGTATAAAGTCCCGTGCTTTTTGAGGATCAGTAATTTCAGCAGCTAATAATTCTAACAGTTTCTTTTGACCTATCTGTGGATATTGTTCCAGCGTATCTTCAAGGATAAATTGGGCAACTGGCCCAATATAACGATTAAGTTCTTGCTGGCAAAGCTTGAGAAAAGCTGGACTAAGGTTAGCAGATATTTTTGCTTCTGGTTTAACTGGAGGAGATTTGATTAAACGAGCTTCAATCGAAGCAACATCTTCCTTATTTAAAGCTAAAACTTGCCGTAATTGGTTTAACTCAATTTGAGTCATGTCTCCTAAAGTACTTTTCTGTTTAATAGACTCAGCTAATGCTTGTTCATAACGCTGTAATTTTTGTTGAGAGTCGCGAAAAGTTGACATCACTTCTTCTTCGATGTCAGCAGCTTCTTCTGGGCATAGTCCTAGCTGTTGACGATATTCCTCCAACAAGAAGAAAATAACGCGAGAAATCTTGCCCCGCTTGGCAAGACAACGTTCTACCTCTTGGCGATACTTAAGTTGAGCATTACTCCCCAGTGCCTTAGTCAAGAAAATCTTATAGCCTTCTTTAATAGCGTAGATTTCTGGTTTCATTGCTGGTAAGGCTTCCTGAACCTTATTTTTGGCATATTCATGCAACTCATCAACAGAAATCATGCCATCGTTATCTCGATCTGCGCCTCCTGTTTCCATGCCCTCGATCAGATAATGGGTATAAATTGAAAGATCAGTTCCTTTTTGTTCAAAGGAGTACTGGGTAGAAGTTGAGGAAGTAAGCACCGCCCGTCCTTCGCTACCTAACTGATCTCTGATATCTACCGAACCGTCATCTTTGGCTAATAATCCTTGGGCAAAAGCACCACTAAAGCAGCAGTCCAGAATCACTACCTGTCTTTTAGAACGACAATTATTCATAATCTCATGGACGAAACTGGCAGGAACGGCTGTAGCTTTAACCAGTTCTCCTGCTTGGTTTTTGTGGGTAATGTGAGTAGCTAAGTAAAGATTGCCTCGTTCATCTTTGATTCCATGACCAGAGAAAAACAATAGTATTAAGTCATCTTTTTGCCGACTGGAAGAAAAAGCATCTTGAATCTCTGTCTGTATCTCCAGTGGAGCGGAATTGAGTAAGACTTTTACTTGCTCAAAACCACCAATATCTGGATGCTGTAAAATTTGCTGCATCGCCTCCACATCTTTAGTTGCTCCAGGCAGTGAATTTAAACTATCATTTCGATATTCGCTAACACCAATCAGTATTGCTATCTTAGCCATGCTCCTAGTACTCGACCAAATTAATTTTGACAGGTAAACATTGTCCCTAACTTCCTATTTCCAGATCCCCTCTCTTAGTTATCAGCTTTTGAGATATTTTTTATGATTACGCACCATGCCTTTAAAGAAGGTTAATAATTTGTAACTTTTTAATTGTTAATATTTATCGATAACTATAGGGATCTGCTGGTGTAGGAATAGTTTTGATCGCTTGCGCTTTGATCGCTACGGAACGCTTTTCGGTAATCGTATTAGTCTCAATTCGATCTTTAACTGGTAAGGTTTCGGCGATCGCCATCCCTTCAATTGTCAACCAACTATCTACAGGATAATTGCTACGATTGGTATCTAGTTTAACGGGGATACCAATAGGATAAGCATCTACGGCGCAACAGGTAATCACGAAACGCGAGAGCATAATATAATCGTCGGGCAATTCGCTTAGGTGCAGTACAAAGCCTGTAATCTTAGCTGGTTGTCCGCTATAGGCATCTGGTTCGGGATAGGCGTTAATTGTCCGTATCCATTCAATCAGCGATCGCTCTTCGGGCTTACTAGCAGTGCGAAAGGCTTGGGGTTGAATGGTGGTTAAAGGCAGATCACCCACACCTCTTTTAATCGCCGTTTGACTAGTCAAAACTTTCGGGGGAATTAATAGTCCTGCGATCGCTACTATTAACAATAAACTATTGCCCAATCCAGGGGGAAATAAGCTAATGTGTTCGCTGTTGTTTGGCTGACGATGGTTTAAAATCGACTTGATTTTGACAATACCTAATACCAGTAAAACTATTCCACTACCCAATACTAAGCTGAAGTAATTAGGATGGATTAATAATTTATACTGTCCCGTAAAGCTGTACTTTAACAGCAAAACTCCCCAAGCTAGTAAACTCAATCCCTCCAGCCAAGGAA